>CAYTUL010000160.1:0-4881 GCA_964441135.1 uncultured Desulfobacteraceae bacterium
CTCCCCTCTTCACGAAGGATCTCTTCCCCCTCCAGATTTCATCCCTTGCTTCACCGGCGGACGTATTCAGCGGCTTTTAAAAACAAAGAGATCCAGTTCGAATCAAAAATCAGTCCAAACTCTCCATCCTTCCTGAATGACCATCGATTTTTCGGGAAGGTCCTTTTCCCGGCAGCGGCCTATTCAGAGATGGCCTTAACCGCAGGTGCCGAGCTTTTTGAATCCGAAGATGTCGTTTTGGAAGAAGTCGTTATCTCAAAGGCCCTCATCTTATCGGATGATACGGACCGGACCGTCCAGCTTATTCTGACTCCACAAAGCGCCACCGCATCTCACTTTCAGGTTTTTAGTCGCAGCATGGATAAAAAAGCTGAAGGACCATCCTGGGTTTTGCATGCATCAGGAAAAATCCTCTTGCGTCAAGGAAATCCAGAGGCATCTAAACAGAATTTAACCATCATGAAAGAGAAAATCACGACAGAAAAATCCGTTAAAAAATACTACCAAGACTGTAAAAAAGATGGTGTTGACTATGGCCCATCCTTCCGATCGATTGAACGCCTCTGGGTAGGGACAGGCGAAGCCTTCGGAGAAATTCGATTACCCGATCAGCTCAAAACGAACATCAAAGACTATATATTCCATCCGGTCATATTGGATGCCTGTTTTCAAGTATTATCATCTCTTTTCCCTTTTCATGCCGTTGGAGACCTTTATGTGCCCATCAGTTATGATCGACTGGCAGTTTATTGTCACCACGGCACTCGTCTTTGGTGTCACGCCAAGATGCGTTCGCCTGAAGACTCAAGAGATAAAAAGATATTAACAGCGGACCTGTACTTGATGGATGAAAAAGGAGTCTTGGTGGCCAAAGTTGACGGTCATACAGTGAGTCGCATCAACCGTGAAACGCTGGTCGGCGATTCTTATAAAAACATGCAGGATTGGCTCTATGGGGTAAAATGGCTTAAGCGGGAGCAAAAAATCGATGATTCGAATCGACAACAATTAAACGAAAAGAAGAACAGGAATTGGCTTATTTTAGCGGACGGTCAAGGCATTGGCCGAGGGCTGGCAGTCTTATTAAGAGAAAAAGGTCAGGAATGTATTTTGGCTTTTCCGGGCGACAAATTTGAAAAGGTTTCTGATCGGGAGCTCCGAATTGATCCATCAAGTATAGAAGATTTCAAGAGGATGATGAGCGTTATTGTGGGAGAAAAATTCCTCTTATACGGGGTTGTTCATCTATGGGGATTAAATGGGGGAGAGGAAGGGATTCCAAATGGAGATAATCTGGAACAGGCCCTAGAGATAGGATGCGGCACTGTATTACGTCTGATTCAATCACTTTCTTCGACGGGCTTTCCGGAGTCCCCTCTTCTATATTTTATAACAAGAGGGGCTGTCGGAACGGAAGGAAATGATCATTTTCCTGGACTGGCACAATCACCTATATGGGGAATGGGCCGGGTAATTGCATTGGAACACCCGGAATTCCATTGCACCCTGATCGATCTGGATCCATCGGGGGATACAAAGGAGATCCAAAATTTGTTTAAAGAGATGCGGCACCCGGATGATGAGGATCAAATTGCCTATCGTCAGGGAGTCCGGTATCTCGCCCGGATAACGAGAAATATCTCCCAAGTTCCATGGGGGCAAAATCAATTACAGATTCCGACGAATGAACCGTTCCGACTGCAGATATCACATCCCGGAACCCTGGATAATTTTTCAATTCAGCCAATGATCCGTCGCCAACCAGGACCTGATGAAGTAGAGATTCAAGTGTTTGCAACAGGACTCAATTTTAAGGACCTTTTAAACGCATTGGGCATGCTGCAAGAACACGAGGAACAACCCGGCATTATGTCATCAGGTAGTTTACCACTTGGCTTTGAATGCGCAGGCAAGATTTTGAGGATCGGTAAAAAGGTATCAGACTTGAAGATCGGCGATGAAGTAATGGCGGTTTTTGCCACAGGGAGTTTGGGCAGTTTTGTAACGATAAATTCCAAATTTGTAGTTTCAAAACCTGACGGTATCAACCTTGAGGAAGCGGCCACTATCCCTATCGCCTTTTTAACCGCACACTATGCCCTGAACAAGCTCGCAAAGATAACACCTGGGGAGCGGGTACTGATTCATGCTGCAGCCGGTGGTGTAGGACAGGCGGCCGTCCAATTGGCACGGCATGCAGGCGCGAAGGTCTATGTAACAGCAAGCAATGAAAAGTGGGGATTTCTCAAGTCTCAGGGTTTAAACCATATCATGAACTCCCGGACCCTACATTTTGCCGATGAGATAAAGAGAATAACCAAAGGGGAAGGAGTAGATATCATACTCAATAGTTTAACGAACGAATTCATTCCAAAAAGCCTTGAAACCTTGAAAAAAGGAGGACGGTTCGTGGAACTTGGTAAGATCGGTATCCGGGATGATATCTGGATACAAAACATCCGGCCGGATATTACCTATCTCCCTTTTGATTTGGGAGAGATCGCCTGGAATACACCTGAATTGATCGCAAAAATGTACCATGAGCTGATGCACTGGTTCAATGAAGCACTACTGAAACCATTGCCATTCAAGGTGTTTAAAATCCAAGATACGATAAGCGCGTTTCGATACATGCAGCGGGCCAAACATATCGGGAAAATTGTCATCTCGCAGGAGGAACTAATGGTCGGTTCGACCTTGCAGAAGGAGTCCTCCCTCTTTCGCAGGAACGGTTCCTACATGATTACAGGCGGTTTGGGGGCCTTGGGTTTACATGTGGCATACTGGATGGTGGAAAATGGGGCAAAGCACCTCGTACTGGTTGGACGAAACGGCATCAGAGACACCGTGAAAAATAAACTACAAGCGATAAAACGGCCGGGAGTTGAGGTTTCAGTGGTTAAAGCAGATATATCTAATGCTGAACAAGTGAATAAAATGTTTAAAAACATCGAAAAATCTCAACCACCATTAAAGGGCATTATCCATGCAGCCGGCATTTTGGATGATGGTATATTACTCCAGCTTACTTGGGAGCGTTTTAAAAGCGTCATGGGTCCGAAGGTAAAAGGGGCATGGAATCTACATAACAATACCCTAACCAAATCTATTGACTTTTTTGTCATGTTTTCGTCTATCACCTCGCTGTTGGGTTCACCAGGACAGGCGAATTATGCTGCCGCCAACGCCTTCATGGATGCCCTGGCTCATTATCGCCACACTCTGGGCTTACCCTGCCTGAGTATCAACTGGGGACCTTGGTCCGACGCGGGGATGGCAGCAGGGCTGAATCGGTCTAATAAGAACCGGATAGCCGGTGCAGGCATCGAGACGATAGCCCCTGATGAGGGATTATATCTTCTGGGTGAGTTTCTCAAAGACGAGGCGGCTCAGGTTGGTGTACAACCCATTAATTGGGAGATATTCCTGAATAAATTTCAGACCGGAGGTACGCCGCCATTGTTATCAGAATTGGCCGATCAGGTAGGGGATAATAAACCACAGCAGGCCAAAGAGGCCAAACTGCTCCATCAACTCGATGAGGTTTCTCCGGACGAGCAGGAGATGCTGTTAAGTAAATACATTAAAGAAAGGGTTTCCAAAATCTTATGGCTTGATAGTTCACATCTGGATATCAAACAGCCTCTGAACAATATGGGGTTAGATTCATTGATGGCCGTAGAACTGAGATTATTAATTAAAGCCGGGTTGGAAGTAGAAGTGCCTGTAGAAAAGTTTCTGGATGGGTCTACTATTCATGATCTGACAATATTCATCAATGAGCTCCTGAACAGAGGTCTTCCCATTACTTCCATGCCTCCAACCAGAGATAATGTTATTGAGGGAGCATTGTAGTATGCGTCAAAAGAAGAGCGAGATAGTGAATATCATGAATTCTTTAAATGACCTGGCGGCTCAGGGCGTAGAGTTTTGGGTTGATGGTGACAGGTTGGGCTATCGTGGTCCGAATGATGTGATAGACACAAAAATATTCGCAAGAATAAGTATATATAAAGCGGAAATACTTAACCTGCTACGAAATGGTGCGGATATCGCAAAAACTTATCCTCTTTCCCATGGACAGAAATCATTGTGGGTCTTGAACCAACTTTCACCGGATAATGCGGCATATAATATAGGAATTTCAAGGCATATCCGCCTAAAAGCCGATGAGTCGTTCTGGCGGGACATATTTCAAAGGCTTACGGCTCGACACCCTATTCTAAGAACGACTTACACAATGGCAGGAGGGGAATCTGTACAGAAGGTTCATGGGTACATGGAGGTTTTTATAAGGAGGACTGATGCTTCATCATGGAAAAGAGATGAATTGAACAGGCGTTTAGCTGAGGAATACCAAATCCCCTTTAATCTGGAAACAGGGCCAATACTGCGGGCTCATCTATTTTCGTATTCTGAAGATGACCATATCCTTTTAATAACTATGCCTCATATCGCGGTTGATGGATGGTCCGTGTCTATCCTGTTGGATGAATTGTCGGAGATGGTTATGGGGGAATTGATCGGCCAGGAGGTATCTTTACGGCCACTTCGTTGGCGATACACCGACTTTGTAGATTGGCAGGCAGGAATGTTGGCGGGTCCAGATGGAGAACGGCACTGGGCCTATTGGCGGAAACAGTTATCAGGTGAATTAAAAAATCTCAATTTAAAAACCGACCGGCCTCGGCCTCCTCTCCAGACGTACAATGGGGCTTCTCATCATTTCAGTTTGAAAAAAGATCTGACAAAGAGACTTAAAACCCTGGCGAAAAGCGGGGGAGCTACACTTTATATGACGCTACTGGCCGCCTTTCAATTACTACTTCATTTCTACACGGATCAGGAAGATATACTAGTGGGCTCCATAACCTCGGGTAG
>CAYTUL010000160.1:4891-8125 GCA_964441135.1 uncultured Desulfobacteraceae bacterium
TATTTTGTTAACACGATAATACTACGTGCGGATCTTTCCGGCGATCCCACTTTCAGAGCGATTCAAAATCAAATGCGTCATACTATTTTGAATGCGATTATGCATCAAGAATACCCTTTTAGCCTGATTGTAGACAGGCTAAGCATTGAACATGATCCCAGCCGTCCTGTACTTTTTCAGGTAATGTTTAATTATAATAAAGATCAGCAGCCAAAACAGCCCAAAGATTTCATGACTGTTGGAAAACAAGTCAATCTGAAGGATCATGATACAAAGCACCCCATTGTAATAAGGGATGAATATTTTGAAACAATGGGAGGTGAAGGACAATTTGATTTAACATTAGAAATGAATGACGATAACGGAATAATTCACGGAGATTTTAAGTACAATCGGGATCTTTTTGATTCCTCTACAATAGTTCGTATGGAAGGACATCTTCGGACCTTGCTGGAAGAGGTTGTGGCCAAACCCGAACATCGGATCTCAGAATTGACCATCCTGACCGAACAAGAAAGTCGGCAGTTGATTGTGGAATGGAATGATACGAAATCGGAGTATCCTTGTGATAGATGTATCCATGAGTTAATCGAGGAACAAGCAAAGAAGACACCGGACGAAACAGCGGTCATTTTCAACAATACTCATTTAACATACGGTGAGCTGAATTATAAATCGAACCAGTTAGCAATTTACCTCAGTGGGAAAGGTGTGAAGCGGGGGACATTAGTCGGCATCTTTATGGAACGTTCCCTTGAGATGATGATTGCATTAATCGGCGTACTAAAGGCAGGTGGAGCCTATGTCCCGTTAGAGCCGGGGTCACCGCGAAACAGGCTATCTTATGTGTTACATGATACCAAATTGCCAATCTTAATAACCCAATCATTTATCGAAAATCGATTGCCGGAATGTAATGCGCGTATTATCAAACTGGATAGTGATTGGAACAAGATCGCAGGAGCCGAAAAGAGGGTAAAGGTAGATAAAAAACCACAGTCCATCTTGGATAAAGCCGGATCAGATGACCTTGCCTATATGATTTATACATCAGGATCTACCGGGCAGCCGAAAGGTGTAGAGATTCTCCATCGAGGTTTAACAAATGTGCTGTGGTCCATGACAGAGCGCCCCGGCTTTACAGATCAAGATTGTCTGCTTGCCTTAACCACACTGTGTTTCGATATAGCGGCGTTAGAATTATTTTTACCCCTGATAAAGGGGGGTCGAGTAGAGATCCTAGCGACACATAAATTACGAGATGCCTTCAAGCTGAAAGAGAAGATAGAAAGCAATACGGCAACCGTTATCCAGGGTACCCCGGCAGTATGGCAGATGTTAATAGATGCCGGATGGAAGGGGAGGGGATCGGTAAAAATCCTGTGTGGAGGTGATTCTTTACGTAAAAAATTGGCTGAACAACTATTGGTTTATGGCAAAGAGGTCTGGAACCTATTCGGCCCCACGGAAACGACTATCTGGTCGTCTATTAGTAAAGTCAGGTCGGGGGATAAAATCAGTATTGGACGACCGATAGCCAATACACGGTTTTATGTTCTGGACAGCCATCTAAGGCCCGTTCCAGTAGGCGTTGCAGGAGAACTTCATATTGGCGGAGATGGTCTGGCTAAAGGCTATTTCAATCATCCCGAATTAACAAGAAAGGCATTTATCGCTAATCCATTCGATCAGTCTAGAGGGTCACGTTTGTATAAAACAGGTGATCTAGTCCGTTACCTACCGGACGGTAATGTCGAATACCTCGGTCGACTTGATAATCAGGTTAAAATTCGCGGGTTCCGTATCGAATTAGGTGAGATTGAAGCCATTCTGGAGGAACATCCGGCAGTACAGGAGAACGTGGTGATAACCACAGATGATAGATCGGAGACCAAACGTCTGGTTGCTTATATTGTACCGGCTCAGGGAAAGCTACCCGTAGAAGCTGAAATAAGGAAGTACCTGAGAAAGAGACTTCCCGATTATATGATCCCTTCGGCATTTATGATGTTGAAGACTTTCCCACTGACTCCCAATGGTAAAGTAGATCGCAACCGGTTACCGGAGCCCGATAGGATGGATTCTAAAAAGGGTTTTATTCCTCCGCGGACTGAAGTTGAAAAAAAAGTAACGTCGATCTGTTCCGAGGTATTGGGTATTGAAAAGATCGGCATAATTGATAATTTTTTCGAGATAGGTGGGAATTCCCTGCTTGCTACCAAAGTAGCTGCAAGGCTGTCTGATGTATTTTCGGTAGAAATGCCGGTACGTATCGTTTTTGAGGCGCGGACCATAGGAGAAATATGCGAAAAGATAGAGGGGGCGCAAAGCAAAGGAGGGACCCATTTACCATCGATTGGGCCAGTATCAGGAGAAGAGAGCTTTCCTCTTTCATTTGCCCAGGAAAGACTCTGGTTTTTAAGTCATCTGTTTCCTGAAAATCCATTCTACAATATGCCCGTGGCTCTCAGGTTGAAAGGACGGCTTAATATGAAGGCGTTGGAGCAGACCCTAGGGGAGCTCGTACGAAGGCATGGAACATTGAGAACAAGATTTGAAATATCAGATGGTCGGCCTGTCCAGGTTGTCGATAAAGAGATACCAATCCCTCTTGAGGTGTTGGACCTGCAACACATTGAGGGAGTAGATAAAGAAAAGGAAGCCCAGCAAGTTGCAACACAGAAAGCACTTCTACCTTTTGATCTTGCGAAAGATTTCCAGTTCAGAGCAGTCCTGTTGAAGATAGATAATATCGACCACATATTACTCTTGAATATGCATCACATCATTTCGGACGAATGGTCCATGGATATACTGCAAAACGAATTATTTCTTCTTTATACGGCCCTTTCAAAAGGTCAAGCCTCTCCCCTGGAACCGTTACCGATACAATACTCTGACTATTCGGTATGGCAGAGAAAATGGTTTTCCGGTGCTTATCTCGATAAAACGATTTCCTATTGGCAAAGCAAGCTACGAGGTATCCCACAAATACACAATTTACCACTCGATAGCCCGCGGCCAAGTGTACAAAGCTTTCGTGGAAATCATCATCAAAGCCTCATCGACGGAAACACAACTAGTGGGTTAATAAAATTAGGTCGGACGATGGATGCCACCCTGTTCATGGTACTCCGGGCCGCCGTTTCCGTGTTCATCTATCGATACAGTGGTGAGTGTGATGTCGTTATCGGCACGACGGCAGCCAACCGGTTGCGGGTAGAGGTAGAGCCC
>CAYTUL010000161.1:0-8122 GCA_964441135.1 uncultured Desulfobacteraceae bacterium
CGACTGGAGATTGTTCCGGATTCATTTGTTTTATGTATGCATTTCGTCATTACATACATGATTGCTGACAAAAAGACGTCAAGATAGTCAATATTATGACATACAAATAAGCAGAATCCATATTGTCGGGTTAAGGTATTGCACCCAAATGGACTCGATAGTCTGCAGGGATCCCTTTGAAGGGATGAACTCGTTTATATGAAAGTTTTTTGCATGAAGGGTTACGAAGCGGGCAGAGGGCTTTTTCCTCAATTAGACGGAGGAAAGAAAGGCTCCCTTGGGAGGAACATTCGGCCGCCTATCGAAGATGCCGTTTCGTTGTGGGGAAGGTCTTACGAATATCTTGCTTTCACCTTGTTTTGGCTCTGAAAAGAAGAGGGGGACGGATGTGAAGATGTCCCCCTTTTACATGAAAAAGATAGAATGCCCCGTGCTTTGCACGGAGATAAATTGCTCATTGGGGTTTGGGGTGGCGTGGGCTATTCACGGCCGTGAATAATAGCGGGCCTTCAAACCTATAGGCTTTTCTCAGGAAGAAGACACGACCCTTGGTCGGAATTCTTCCCTTTATTGGTATATTTTTTCAGCCGTTGTCAAAATTTCGTAGGGAATCTCTACGCCGTATTTTTTGGCGGTTTTCGCGTTAATCACGAGCCTGCCTTTTTCCACCGCCTGCATCTTGACACTGGCCACCTCGGTGCCCTTTGATATCTTTAGGGCCATCTCGCCGGCCAGAAGACCGGTCTTTCGTTCCGAGGGCACGATAGAAAACAGGGCCCCGTTTTTTACGTCCTCTTCCACGGCTGCGATGACCGGAAATTTAGCGTTTTCCAATGTCCATTGTGTGATTTCCGCGCTCGGAACGGTCCTGTCTCCATCCAGGATTCGAGTGGTATCGGCGAGATGGATAAGGTCCTCCTTCCAGGTCCCAATGCTTTGTTTCCATTCATCCAGTGTGTTGACCAGGTACATATCGGTAAATTTGACGCCTGTTTTTTTCTCTAAACCAGCGCTGTATTTAAGCATCACAGCCCGTCTGTTTTGCATGGACTGGCCGTCTTTGGATATAAGGGCCACATTGTGGATATTAAACAACTTTTTGGCCAGGACCCAGTTGTCCGGTGCATAACTGCGCCGTATGGTTCCCGTAATATTGGCCTTCGGAAGTCCAAAATCCTTCGGCTCCCCAAATACCCATGTAAAGACCACGGGGATATCGTCGATTTTAGTGCCCACATATTTAAGCACTGAATCATTCATGGCGATCAGGACATCCGGTTGATACTGCCTTACTTTCTCCAGGACCTCCTCTCCCATGGATACATTTTTCTTGTCATCACCCGGTATAAAATCCACATACCGGATTTCGGGCACTATTTTCTCTTCTCCGAGTTTTTCGATTATCGCCTTCCTGCTCGTCACATAGGATGGGATCGACTCCGCCTTTTCCTGGCTGACACCGATGACAAGCATCACCTTGCCGGCACCCATGGCTTTTCCTGAAAAGAGGGCTAATATAACAATACATAACAAGAGTGATTTAAATAAAATACGTCTCATTTTAAAGTCTCCTCCCCTTTTGGAATTTTTTGTTTTTAAATCTAATCAATTCTTTTATCGGCAGAGATATGGAGATACTTAAGCATATCGGCATTTTTTAAAGGGTATTGGATCTTCAATATTTCGTTATACTTCCGTGGGTCCCCGGTCGATAGGCAAGGAGGGCTGAAGGTCCGGATCGTACGACATTATCCCGGGTTTGGGATCAGGCCCGGAACGACGAAAAATGGATTTTGGAAGGGTAGGGGGCCGGGTATTCCTCTTTGATTTTATCTTTATTCCAGATATCTTGATATTTAGGCAGGATTTTTGCAATTAATTCGTGCCGTGTCCGAGGTCTTGTCACAGAAAAACCCGTTTACGCCCTTCCGGAGGCAGAAAGATGACGAAAATTCATATCAAATTCAGTTTACGCAATAAATTTCTAATCCCCACCGTACTCCTGGTCATACTGGGGATGGCCATTTCCACCACCGTGTCCTATTTCAATGCAAAAGAGGCCCTGGATCGTGCCATCAAAGAACAGATTACCAAGATAACCGAATCCACGGCCGACCGTTTGGGTACCTGGGCTGAACGTACGAGCACGGACCTGAGTAATTGGTCCAAGATCGCCTTATATAAGAGTTCCCTAAAAGATGATTTTATGGGAAAAGCCGCCAGAAAGGCCTCGGGCAAGGAGTTGTCCCTGCTCGCGAAAGGGTATCAGTTCTATGAGGGTATCTATTTAGCCGACGCAAATGGCGAGGTCATTGCCGCATCCAATCCGGAGGCCGTTGAGAAGATCCGTGTCTCAGGGGAAAGCTATTTTAATGAATCTTTAGCAGGGGAGGTCTCCATTTCGGATGTATTCAGAAGCCCCTTAACCGGAGACCCGGTTGTCGCGATCGCTTCTCCCATGAGAGAAGAGCAAACCATTGCAGGGGTTCTAATCGGCATAGTGGATGTAGGCTATTTGAACAAAACCATCATAGATCCGGTTAAGTTTGGAGAGGGGGGCTATGCCTATCTTTTTGACCGAACCGGTCTGATCATTGCCCATCCTGATAAGAGTAACATATTACAATTGAATATGAATGATTACGATTTCGGTCGCACCATGCTGGAGAACAAGGAGGGTATCCTCATTTACACATTTGACAATATAGAAAAGATCGTCTCCTATGAGACGGATCCTGTCACCGGGTGGTGTGTCGGGGTCGGGGTGGGCACATCCGAAGTCTTTTCCCCGATCAAAAGGATGGGCTTTACCAATCTGGCGATCACCTTTGTTGTAATCCTTCTTCTTGTCTTAACCATGTGGCTCATTTCGGGCATACTGATCATAAAGCCCATCTCCAAAGTGGTGCAAGGATTGAAAGACATCGCACAGGGGGAAGGAGATCTTACCACCCGGCTTGAATCGGACAGGGGGGATGAGGTAGGAGAGCTTTCAAAGTGGTTCAACAAATTTATGGAGCAGCTTCAGTCGATGATAAAAGAGATCAGGATAAACTCGGATACTATGAACAGCTCATCCCTCCAGCTTTCGGATCTCTCAAGCAAAATGTCGGAGGGGGCAGACAGTATGTCCTCAAGATCAAACAATGTCGCTTCGGCGGCCGAGGAGATGACGACCAGCCTGAATTCCGTGGCCGCTTCCATGGAACAGGCTTCCACAAATATCAACCTGGTGGCCACGTCGGCCGAAGAGATGACGGCCACCATCTCGGAAATCGCTCAGAATTCCGATAGGGCGAAATCCATCACGGACGAGGCCGTTTCCCAGGCAGGCGATGCGTCTAAAAAGATCGATGAACTCGGCCAGGCTGCCAAGGAGATCGGCCAGGTCACGGAGACCATCACGGAGATCTCCGAACAGACCAATCTCCTGGCCCTGAATGCCACTATTGAGGCGGCCCGTGCTGGAGAGGCCGGCAAAGGCTTCACCGTGGTAGCCAATGAGATCAAGGAACTCGCCAGACAGACCGCAGAGGCGACACAGGATATCAAGAACCGGATCAACAGTATCCAGAACTCGACATCCGAGTCCGTAACCCAGGTGGAAGGGATTTCCAATGTCATCCATGAGGTCAACGAGATCGTGTCCTCCATTGCCGTCGCGGTT
This sequence comes from uncultured Desulfobacteraceae bacterium, assembly GCA_964441135.1. GTDB lineage: Bacteria > Desulfobacterota > DSM-4660 > Desulfatiglandales > HGW-15 > CAYTUL01. Next base: position 3,668 of record CAYTUL010000161.1, read on the forward strand.
GGCGAACAGTCTGAAACCACCAGGGAAATTGCAGGGAATGTAAGTCAGGCGTCCCTGGGAGTCCAGGAAGTATCTCAAAACATGAGCCAGAGTTCCACGGTCGCCGGAGACATTGCAGAGGAGATCTCCTCCGTGAATCAGTCGGCAACTGATATATCGAACGGCAGTTCACAGGTGGATATGAGCGCGCAGGAGCTTTCTCGATTGGCGGCCCAGTTAAAAGAAATGGTCGAGAAATTCAAGGTCGACTAAAAAGGTCTGACCTCCATTGTTATTGTTGTTATTAAAGATGCCTGTCTCAGTGTTTCAATGGCCTGGATTTGTGACCGGTTCAACCGGTTCCGGATGGACACTTCCCGCACCTTCTGGGAAATGTGCACTATTCATGCAAGGTCGTGATTGAAAAATGATCGCCATTCCAATGGTTTCGGGAGATTTTTAAAAATTTTTTCAACACGTCCCACAAATCTGTGGGACGTGTTTGCGATATCCTTTCTGATATTATATCCACGCTCACGAATGCCCTTCATGGTATCTATCTACCCAGTTCCGCTATTGAAATGGGGAAGGATCGATCTTTTTCACATCGATTGAATAAATCCTAATTCTTCGGCATGGTCCCTCTTCGCTCTAATCTATGACTAATGGCTGATTTCCGACCGCTAAAAGCTCCATCCGGAAGTTGGCTATTTCCGGATGGACAATCATTACAATATGCATGCCGGATAGATTTTGGGTTAGGAAGATAAAGATCCTTTATTAAATTATCTACCACCATAAAACCTGTGCGGTAACGGGAATCAAAAAAACAACTTTTCTGCGTTAACCGGAAATACCTTTTTATTGCATAAAAAATTTTATTATTGTAAAATGCAAGCATGTACTTGCATGCAAATTTAGAAAAGGGGGAAACAGCTTGACTATAAAAAATTCGAAAGAAAAGGAGAAAGATACCCGTCAAAGGATTCTTGAGGCCGCATTTAATATTTGTGTGAAATTCGGTTTGTCCGGAGTCACTACCAAGGCGATTGCCAAAGCGGCCGGCGTCAACGAAGTCACGCTTTTTCGTCATTTTGGAACCAAAGAAAAACTGCTCTCTGCTGCTATTGATCAGTTCGGTGGTCCGGCACTCGCTCCTGCCATTGAATCTCGTTTTACCGGAGAATATCGCCGGGATCTGATAACCTTTGGAATTACTATTTTGAACATCCTCATCGAAAGAAGGGAGATACTTCTTATGCTTCTCTGCGAGTCGATCCGGAATTCCGACGTCCGCAGGATCATGGCTCGCAATCCTCTGGAGATACGTAAAATGCTTGCTAAATATTTTAAATCACAGATGGACAAAGGGACTATCAAAAAACAGCACCCTGAAGCCATGGCGCAGGCCTTTATAGGAATGTTTTTTACGTATGCCGTTGCTTTAAATTTTACGGATGAAGGGATAGAACCATCCATTTCCAATGCCGACCTGGTCGCTCAATTCGTCGATATCTTCATTGAAGGAACGCTGGAAACGTGAACAACATGGAATAAGAATCCGAGGAGAAAGCTCATGTCTGTAATTATCCAAAATCTGGCCAAATCCTTTGCCCAGCGGCAGGTGCTAAAAGATATTAGTCTGGAAATTGATAATGAAATTTTTGCCTTACTCGGTCCTAACGGTTCGGGTAAGACCACTCTCGTTAATATTTTATGCGGTTTGTTAAAAAAAGATAGCGGCAGTGTTTCCATTGACGGTTTTGATCCATTTAAAACGCCGGCCCAGGCACGCAGTAAAATCGGCATGGTGCCTCAAGAAACGGCACTGTATGAATTTTTAACTGCAAAAGAGAATCTCGATTTTCACGCCCGCTTTTACGAGGTTCCCAGATCGCAGAGGCAAAAGAAGATAGACGAAATGCTTGAGCTTGCCCAGCTTTCTGATAGAGCAAAAGACCTGGTCCATACGTTTTCCGGCGGCATGAAAAGGCGCCTGGCCCTGGTGAGAGCCCTCTTGCATGATCCGGAAATCATTATCCTTGATGAGCCGACCCTTGGCGTTGATGTGCAAAACAGAAATGATATGTGGAATAAAATCAAAGAGATAAAAAAACAAAAAACGGTTTTAATGAATACGAATTATATGGATGAGGCCGACCGCCTGGCCGACCGGTGCGCTATCATCGACAACGGCACTATCATTACCGTGGATAGCCCTGAAAATTTAAAAGTGAAGCATGGCGGGGGCGTGGAACTGGAAGCCAGCATACAAGCTACAAAAACCGAAATAACCAATCTTAGGACAAAACTACTCAAAATATCAGAGACTCTCAAGATCACCAAAGAACCCGCAAGCGACATGCATCTGATAAAGATGCCTGCGAAAAAAGAACCGAATCAACTACTGACTGATGTGGCACAGGTCTTTAAGGAAACCGGCCATATAATTATCAAGCACTTACAGGTTCGTGTTCCTACGTTGGATGACGTCTTTCTGGAATTGACCGGCAAGAAATTGCGTAATTGATGCCAGGAGAATAATATGTTTAGCAAAATTCTTGTCATTGCCCTGAAAGACATGAAAAACTGGTTTCGCCAACCTTTTCTAATCCTGATTGCGACCGCGCCTATTGTGATCATTTCTACGTTTATTGGCCTTTTTCTATCCGGAGCGGAAATCCTCCCCGCAGGAGTGGTACTCAATGATGATGATCCTGTCGCAATCGAGTTGAGAGACTATTTGATTGCCATGAAAAGCGGTACCGGTAGTCCCTGGTTTGAGATGAGGAGCGGCGGGCCTGAAAAGATCAAAGACCTTTTTCAGCAAGGTGAAATTCTGACATATATTTCAATCCCAGAGCAGTTGTCTAAAAGACTGCAAAATAACGAAACCGTTGATGTAGAAGTATATATCAATAATATCAATGATGATGTTACAAAAAATGTTTTACAAAGAGTTCAGTTGGCCTGTAATCATGTAAACAGAAACATCGCACCTCAAAACACGTATCTTGCCATTCCTCACGTGATGTTTTTACCCTTAACCGAACCTGATCTGACCTTTACATTTTATATAATGGCTTCCATGTTGGCTCTGACTGTTTTGATGGCCGGTGGAGTCAATATGATCACCGCCACGGCCAGGGAGTTTGAACAGGGCACCTACATTGAACTGATCATGGCTCCACCTTATACCACCCTCATTCTGGGCAAGATGCTCACGACGATTGTGCAAACTGTAGTTGTCTTTGCAGTAATACTGGGTGAATCATATCTATTATTTGGTTTCTTCCCTAAGGTTAATTTAGCAATGGTCTTTATTATGTTTTTCTGGGGAGTAGTCTGCTTTTCATGGTTGGGATTTTTATTGTCATGTCTCATAAAAAAGACGATAGGCGCGGCCATAGCCCTTATACTGATCAATATTATTGGTTGGTGGGTTGGTGGCGGGCTGGTTCCTGCTGAAATATGGACCGGTTTTATCGGCTTTTGTTCGAAGATCTGGCCCGGCACCTATTTCTATGAATCTTTTATATCCCTGGTATTATTAGGACATGTGGACACATTCATATTGCTGAGAAGCGTTCTTATATCAGGTCTGTTCGGTCTTATCACCTTTATCATCGCCTTAAGGCTTTTTCATAAAGGGGTATTGATGAAATGAAGATAGCAACAAAAATATCGGCCGAGGTGATTAAATCATTAACCCTCTGGCGTCGAAATAAGATCATTGCCCTCATGGGATTTTTACCTATTCTGCTTTATTCCATTTTCTTTATCGAGGCCTTTTCCTTTCGCGGTGATGAAGGTTTTGAATTATTAACCGTAAACCGAAGTACATCCATTGCATCTGGTTCTGCTGTGGAAAAATTGATTGACGCCTTAAACTCCAGAGAGGGGACTATCCCTTATTTTGATGTTCATATAACGGATGAAAAGGCGGCTATGAAGGCATTCAATAGAGGGAAGGCGGCGATGATCCTGTATATCCCTCCTGAATTTGATAAGAGAATCAGACAAGACCGGGCAGTCAAACTCCCTTTTAAAATAAATACCATCCATGAAGATCTGTCCAAAAATCTACGCCTCGGCATTGAAGCCAGGATATACCAGTTCTCATTGGATCAAGGGTTGGCCAAGGGACAAAGGCCGGGGATTAAAATCAAACCAATCAATACAAGACAGGTCCTTCTGCGTTCAAGATACATGATCATGGGCATGCTCGTACTGGCAATCATGTTTGTCAGCCTCTTTGCAGGTGGGGTATTGGCATCCGGCGAAAAAGATTCAGGCACTTTGAATGAGGTGATACTCGCCCCACAAGGGCACTTAGCTTCCAAGACCGGGAAGATAATTGCCGCCATGATCATCTGCCTTATTACCCTTATTATTTATCTTTTACTGTTTTTTATTTTTTATGGCTTATGGTTTCCCGATATAGAGAGCGTATTTCACTTGTTGATTGTTTTCGCT
>CAYTUL010000162.1:0-8113 GCA_964441135.1 uncultured Desulfobacteraceae bacterium
ACCGCCCGCCTGGGTAGCAACCCAACGTTGTCCTGCTTCCGGAGGCTTTCGCCCCAGGAAAGAGATTGCTGAGCACCCAAGCTGTTGAAAAGGACTAAATAGTTACATTTTTTTGAACCCGAAGTATAGGGAAATCATGCATATGTGTCAAGGTTATGTACGTTTCTTCATGCAATGGGTTACACTTAACTGATCAATATATGAACAAAATCGCGAGTCGCAAATTTCCTGTTTGCAATGAATTCATAAAAGATTTATCCTCGCAAGGAAAACCTGGTCCTTTGGGCTCGGATCTTTACTTAAAAAGGGCTTCTTACAGCATTATTTATGGAGGACAGACATTCATGGCTATCATTACCATTTCCAGGGGTTCCTACAGCAAAGGCAGGGAGATCGCTGAAAAGACGGCCGAGAGATTGGGTTACGGATGTATAGGCCGCGATGTAATCATTGATGCTTCAAGGGATTTTAATATCCCCGAAGTAAAACTCATAAGGGCCATTCACGATGCCCCTTCTATCCTGGAACGCTTCGGTTACGGAAAGGAAAAATACATAGCCTATATACAGGCAGAGATTCTTAGAAACCTCAAACAGGACAATATGGTCTATCACGGCCTTGCCGGTCATTTCTTCCTGAAAGGGGTATCACACGTCCTCAAGGTCCGGATCATTGCAAACATGGAGGACCGTATAAAAAACGAGATGGAACGTGAAGGGATCTCCGAAAAAGAGGCCTTGAATGTCCTAATAAAGGACGATGAACAGCGGGAAAAATGGAGTAAATACCTTTATGGAATCGATACCCGGGATCCAGGCCTCTATGACCTGGTCATTCATATCAACCGGATTGATACGGATGATGCGGTAGATATTATTTGCAATATTGTCTCTTCCGATAAATTTAAGGCCACACCTGAATCCCAAAAAAAGATTGATAATCTGGCGGTTGCCGCGGAGGTAAAGGCCGCCCTTATTGACCTAAAACCGGATATCAAGGTATCTGCCTCAGATGGTATGGTATCCATCATGACCCGGGCACGCGAATCCGAGGGAAAATCCCTGACCGAGGAAATGAAGGGAATCACCAAAGATATACCGGGAGTAAAAGACCTGAAAGTCCGGGTTCGATTCACGGACATAGTGGAATGAAAAGGAGATCATAACCTTTTCACGGGGTTCTTACAGCAGAGGGAAGGAAGTGGCATTCTTATTTACACCGAGTCGGACTACCGTCCTGCGTACAGGCCGAAGGAAAAGGCGAAAAACCTTCGCGAGGAGATAGAGGGGATCAATTACCCGGGAGTCCCCCCAGGCGCCGTGGTTCCCCCCAATACTAATCAGCATCACCAGTAGAGAGACTGTGTCGCAATGCCTAAAAACCGTGATTCCCCGTAAAAAGAAGCGGGACCTTCGACCGACGAGCGAAGCGAGATCCGTGGTTCGACATGCTCACCACCCTGAGTACCGCCGAAGGGGAATCCAGGAAAAGGTCATTATTCCGGTTGGTTCTGGATCTCCCGCCAAAAGCAGCGGGGGATGACGCATTGTGACACAATCTGAGAACTGGTGGTATGAGGAAGGCCCCTGAAAGGTTTACAATCCTGCAATTGCCTCTCCTATGTGAGTTACTTATAGATTTATGAACGCTTCTCACCAACTTCCCTTATTCATAATACTCCGGTGCAATTTTTAAGCCTTCCCATTGCTGAGGGTCATGACCTAAAACAATAAACGCGCCACTATCCCTCAAACGTCGCAATCTTTCAATTGACTTTAAACCTGCTTCGGCGCTCCAAATATTAGCACCCGGAGGCATTTTTTCCTCTAATTGTTCAGGTAAACTTGCAGCATCCGCAGCAATAACAAACTTTCCCGACTTCGGTAAATTCACAATTAATGATTGATGTCCGCGGGTATGACCTTTAGTATCAATGCAAATTACTGCTCCGTCGCCAAAAATGTCATAATCCGCATTATCTTCAAGCTCTATAAAATTAAAGTATCTCGTGTCTTTAAAATCAGAAAATACATAAGAATTCTCACCAGGAACGCGGTTTGGAGGCCACCACGCTTCTTTTGCTTCTTCCCTCCTTATAATAAAAGTCGCTTTGGGTAAGAATTTCATACCGCCGCAATGGTCTAAATGGTAATGAGACTGCACAACATATTTTACGTCTTCAGGGTTATACCCCAGTTGAATGAGTTGTCTGTCAATACGCAGTTCAGGCTTGTCCTGTGCGTCCGGTTTCATAAAATCCGGCCAATGGTCAACAGTCATTCCTGTGTCGAAAACGACAAGCCCTTGTGGATGATCGATTACATACATGGAAACTGGAAAGGTAAAAGGCTTTCCTACATCCCGACCTGGAGTTAAGCTTCCCTTATCAGGATTCGTAATGCTCCCGGCATATAAAATGAATAATTTAAGGCCATTCTTGTTTTCTGGATTCATTATAGAATATATACCTCCCTCGGTACGCCTATCAACCCTGCGACGTTACTTAATTCACGAAGATAATCGCTCCAGAAGAAGGTGATTAGGAGTAGCGATCGTATGTATTTTTAGAGATGGGCTCGCGATTGACTATAAGCAGTAACATAACGATAAATTTACATAATACTACATATATTCTATTTTGACTGGAACAAAAAAGGCAAGGATCAGATAGACCCGCTTATAATTCGGTGCTGATCACATCTTCCCAAACCCTCTCCGGAATCCTGCAAGACCTACCAAACTCGACCCAAGCAAGAGCAAGGTTGTGGGTTCAGGGACTGGCTGTATTTCTTCCAAAACTGCTGATACTAACAAGTGTTGGTAGTCCCCTGTATCCCAATCATGGACTTCCTCCTGGATAGTAACGGATATCCCAAGCGTCCAAGTGTCAATACCTCCATTATCTGTCCCCCCCAGCATAGTTTGCCAGATATTTTCATTACCAGTTTGAAAGAATGACTCTACTAAAGCGCTTGGAGGAGGATAAGTATCTGTCTCTCCGAAATACGCAATATTCGAAGGAATGAACATCCCCCCATAAGTATCCTGCAAATTTGTCCCTGGAGTAATCAGTTCGTTATAGAAGTAATCCCTATAGTACCCAACCCCATCTGTGTAATCATTAAAGAAAATCTCGGAGCCGTATGGTGTTATATAGTACCCATCAGCATCCGTATCCACTAACCATGTATAGCTCAAAGTATCGCCCACCTGATACCCTGCATCAGTGACATACGTTGCATTCCCAGATATGCTTACTATTTGCCCTCCAAAAGTATAATAGGTAGGCACCGCCTTAGCTACTCCTGAAAGTCCAAATGCTAAACCTACTGCACACAAAGATATCGTAAGTTTTTTCATTATTGCCCCCTATTTCTGCTTTTTGTGGTAAGAAATCCATTTATGAGGACCAAAGTATTTGGAAATTGCGAACGCTAAATGCAGCACATGATGTTGTCGGTGTTTAAGCTCCCGATGGGGCAACAAGGTCCCATCAGGAGCAAGGCAGGATGAATTTGAGATTTATATCCAATGATGAATCCTCAACATCAATAGTAATAGGTGAGAGAGGAAAAATTTATCTATTGAGTATATATCAAGAACAGTGCCAGAACCGCAGATCAAACTCTTATCTAATTTTGCATTGAATACAAATGGTTACGTCAAATCAGGAAAAGCAAAAACAGAAAGCCTGTAGATAAATACCAATAAATTATGTAATTTTTTACCAAAAAGTGGAAAAGGATTACGTATTTTCTTGTGAAAAATTTTGATGAGGATGCTGCCCGGGATAACGACGTTCCAGCTTGTCTCATGTGGCCCTTGCATTTTCCCCGAGCTTTTGCCACGATTGCCGGGAAATATCCTGAATTATCATGCATTCAAATGCTGAAACTGGATCTTCTGAAATACGAAAGTGCTAATTGTGTGCCTAGCCCTGGTAAAGGGACCTATGTCCTGCTCCTCCTTTTGGAGCATGACAAGGAGATCGTGGTCAACAGGCGCAGAAGTTCTTCTCCTATCTTTTTTCGGGCAGGATACTATGCCTATGTGGGCAGTGCTTATGGCCCGGGCGGGCTAAGGAGCCGGATTAATCGTCATCTGATAAAAGAAAAAAAATGTGTTTGGCATATAGACTACTTACGCAAAGAAGCGGACCCCGTCGAAGTGTGGGTGAATTTCCACGGGAAGAAGCAAGAGAAAATCTGGGCGAAAGCATTGATCATGATGAATGGATCTCACTCTGTAGAGAATTTCGGTAATACAGACGACCGAAAATCGCGGACCCATCTCTGTCATTTCCACTACCGGCCTTCCATCCTGGCCTTCAAACGACGGGTTTCGCAAATCAGGGCTACATCTTGAATTTTGAATGATAAACAGGTTTGCTCTGTGGATATCTTACCATGATCTCAAGATGCCAAATACCTGCAAAATTCAGATACGTCTGGCATACCTCAATCTTTCCACCCGCATTCTGCTGTTCTTTTATTTTTGATTGATTTCAGTTAAGTTTAGGGGTATTAAATAAAATAAACTATTCTATAGCTTGATAAATAAAAAACTTCCATGCGCCCGGGAGATCCTGTTTTGGCTTATTCCGACAAAACGCAATTATTCTTAAACAAGCGGCACTTTTCGACTGTTCCCAAGAACTACCTACCGATGTTCCTTAGTACAATCATATGTCCCACTATCCTGATCTGGCTTCTTCGTTTCTTCATTGCTGCCCGTAGAGCTCTTGGGGGGCTACTTTGAAAGATAGGATTGATGAAGTGTTGTTTGGTGGTTTGGATATCAAACTGTAAAGGATAATAGGAAAGGATAATAGGTATGAAGAGTTCGCAAGACAAAATTGTAATGGGAAGAGAGCCAATCAAAAGGCTCGTTCATAGATTGCATGAAATGCTTATCTCCATGCCATGGAAAATGACAGAATCCTCAGAAAAAGAGAGGTTGATAGAATTAGCAGCGTCTGTCAATGGTGAATTGTCAAAAACAGACCTTTCTATTAAGACCATACATAAAGGATTATCATTTGAAATAAAATCTTTCAATCCAGAAAAAAGATCGGGTGATTTGAATCATCCAACAATGCATGTAATGTTATTAAAGGAAGCTAATTTTAGAATATTCATCAAGAAAGGTCGATTTATGCGTGCTTCTGATGACAAAAACATGAAAAGAATTAGAACAGGAACCGATCATTTAGACAAGAAATACTTCATCCAAACAGATGATGAAATTAAAGGGAGAAGCTTTCTATTTGATTCAGGAATCATGTGGATACTTGATAAGTGGAAACCCGAAGTGATTACAGTGGGAAAAGTCAGTCTCAGTGAGAGCCTCGGGTTGGGTGTGAAAATAAACGGAGAGGGAGTCTATATTACGATTACTGCAACGCCTATAGTTCAAAAGGAATCGATAGTCGGATTGATAGATGATATATGTGGTTTGGCCAAATACATTTAGGAGTATGACCGGATGCCATATTGGTAGTTAAAAAGATATGATTTTGAAAATCCAATCATGATGGTAATTGGATTGAAGGTTTATTACTCGATGCAAATGAAGAGGCAGGAGTCATTTAAAACAGAATTGACAGAAACATCTTAAGAAGGGGGGATAAATGGGAAAAAGTCATACGAAGGGAAACCCCGCTTCGGCATTTACTGTAGCGGCACAAACAGCCTTGCGAAAAAAGCTTCCCTTACAGGACAAACAAGACCTTGAGTTTGTCAGCCGCGGATTCATCGCGACAGCGCAAGGCCATAAGATATTTGATCCGAATGGCCAATTAATACGAGACCTTCAACTCAATGAATTTCTCAACAATTCATGCCCTGATACGGTTAATCCAAGCTTATGGCGTAACTCCCAGCTTCTTTTTCCACATGGTCTGTTTAAGGTAACAGACGGAGTTTACCAGGTCAGAGGTTTTGATTTGGCGAACATGACTATCATTCGGGGAAAGACCGGATATATCGTAATCGATACCCTTTGTATAGCCGAAGCAGCAAAGGCCGGTATGGATCTGGTTCGAGAACATCTGGGTGATCTGAATGTAGTTGCGGTGATCTATACCCATAGTCACATAGACCATTACGGTGGTGTGGAAGGCGTTATCAAGGAGGCGGATGTGACATCGGGCAGGACAGTGGTTATAGCGCCGGCCGGTTTTATGAAGGAAATAGTGAGTGAGTTTGTAGTCGCGGGTCCGGCCATGAACAGACGCGCGATGTACCAATTCGGGAATACCCTAACTGTAGGCCCCACCGGATCGGTCTCGGGAGGAATTGGGCCGACTCTGCCGCCCAATGGTACGGTTTCGGTCATCGCTCCTACTCGTGAAATAATGACCACAGGTGAAACGATGGACATTGACGGTGTGACGTTTGTATTCCAAGTGACACCCAACACAGAGGCTCCTGCGGAAATGAACATCTATCTTCCGGAATTTAAGGCCCTTTGTATGGCTGAAAACGCCAATGGATGCATGCACCAGCTCTATCCTCTCCGGGGCGCCCAAGTAAGGGACGCTAAACAGTGGGCCGACAAGTTGACCGAATCTATTCGTCTTTTTGGAGATGATACGGAGGTGGTTTTTACCTCTCATTTCTGGCCTCGATGGGGGCGTGATGTCATCATAGATTATCTTTCTTCCCATCGGGACGCGTATAAATATATCCATGATCAGACGGTCCGACTAATGAATCTGGGACTAACGAGTACAGAAATAGCTGAAGAAATCACATTGCCGGACTCCCTGGCAAACCGGTGGTTTAACCGGGGTAACTATGGTGCGGTGAAACAAAACGTGAAATCGGTATACTATAAGTATTTGGGGTGGTACGATGGAAATCCGGCTCATCTGGACTCTCTCCCACCCGAGGAGGCTGGAAAGCGATATGTCACAGCTATGGGGGGCCCGGAAAAGGTACTATCAATGGCTCGCGATGCGATAGACAACGGTGAGTTTCAGTGGGCAGCTGAGTTGGTTGATCGAGTCATCTTCTCCGATATCAACAATAAACAAGCACAACTATTACAGGCCGATATCCTCGAACAATTGGGTTATCAGGCGGAAAGCGCGACCTGGCGGAACGCCTATCTCATGGCCGCACTTGAACTTCGGAAAGGCGATTTGAAAAAAGCCATACACGGAATGCCAGACAATTCGGGGAATCTTGCCGTACCCCATCTTCTCGATGTGATGTCCATCCGGCTTGTACCCAGCCGGGCAGAGGGTAAACAGTTTAAAGTAAACCTTGATATTACCGATCTGAAAGAACAATACGTTCTATCTCTTTCCAATTCGGTGCTCGTCTATGAAACGGGCCTAACTGACAAAAATGCGGATGGGACCATATCCATGGATAAACAGACCCTGTGGTTGCTTCTCAGCGGGCAGGAACCTGCTAATGAATTAATAGCGCGGGGAAAACTTAAAACAACTGGAAAAGTCTCGTTTTTGAGTGATCTGGCGGACTTGTTTGAAAAACCATCAGGAATGTTCAATCTCGTTATACCATGAACTAACGTTCGGCACCAAATTATTATATAATTTATGTCGTTCTGCGTACAATTCCCGAAAACCCTGCCATGGCAGTCATGGGATCAGGTCTCCGTCGGAGATCTGATCCCTTTTCTTTTAACTCCTTCCCTTGCGTCCTGCACCCTATATGTATGCTTTACAAGATAAAATAAATCGTGCTAAATGGGCTCAATAGGGTATGAAAGGAGGATCATCATGCACAGCCTGGTCATTATCTGCGGGAATTTGATCGGGGGCTTTCTGACTTTTCTCTATTTTTCGTATATCAATACGCCGGGAGCCGCCTTTCCGGATGAAGGCCCCGATATTTATCATATCGTCTTTGTTATTATCGCAAGTTTTTTTATTTTTTTATCGATTTCCATAATAAGTACCTGGTGGAGCCTGCCGCTTATCAAGGCCCTCAGAGGCGAGATACCCATGAACGGCACCGATGAGATTTCAGCAGAACAATTAAAGAGAAAGGCTCTTCACTATGTTCCCATGATGGCAGGCACTTCCGCCTTAGGTTGGATCATGGCCGGATTCATTTTTGGCATGCTGATGCCGGTTATCATG
>CAYTUL010000163.1:0-8110 GCA_964441135.1 uncultured Desulfobacteraceae bacterium
TTCTGTACCCATTCAAAGTAGGATACCGTAAGCCCTCCGGCGTTTGCAAGGATATCGGGTACCACGAATATTCCACGGTCGAACAGGATGTCATCAGCCTCGGGAGTCGTCGGACTGTTGGCCCCTTCCACCATTTAATTGCACCGCAGCCTTGGAGCGTTTTCTTCCGTGATCTGATTGGCGACGGCTGCGGGTACCAGAATGTCACAGTCCAGCTCAAGGAGTTCCTCATTGGTAATTTGATCACTATCTTCAATATGGACAAGGCCGGATTGATATCTGTCCCTGAAGTCCAGGGCGCTGTGAATATTCAATCCCTTTGGATTGTACTGGCCCGTTTGGGAGTTGCTGATCGCCACTACCTTTGCACCGGCGGCGTGAAAAAACTGGGCTGCCGTGCCCCCGACATTTCCGACACCCTGAATCGCGACCCGAAGACCCTCGGGGGAGGTTTTCAACCCGGTATGACGCACTGCTTCAAGGGCGCACATGAAAACGCTTTTCCCGGTCGCCTCGAAACGGCCTACGGATCCCCCCAGTTCCAGCGGTTTGCCCGTCACGACTTCGGGTACAGAATATCCCTTGAGGATACTGTAGGTGTCCATCATCCATGCCATGACACGCGGATTGGTATACATGTCCGGGGCGGGGATGTCACTCTCACGTCCTATGAAGGGCGCAATCTCCCACGTAAAGCGCCGTGTAAGGTTTTCGAGTTCACGATCCGACATCTCCTTGGTATTACACTGTACCCCTCCCTTGGCTCCGCCGAAAGGGATGTTTACCAGGGCGGCCTTCCAGGTCATTAACATGGCCAGGGCCCTTGTCTCTTCCAGGTCCAGCTCGGGATGATACCGGATACCACCCTTCCCGGGACCCAGGGTGGGATTATGTATCACACGGTAACCCGTGAATACCTTGATTTTTCCGTTATCCATTCGAACGGGGAAATGCACCGTAAGCTCTCGCTTGCAGTGCTTGAGAAGCTCTAATATGCCTTCATCGGCATCGGTATATTTCGAGGCAATTTCCAACTGACTGCGAGCGATTTTCAACATAGTCCTTTTCCTTTTTAAGAATGGTTCCTGAAATCAAGCCTGTGGGCTTTTTCATTGGAAGAAGCCCCGACCTTTGGTGGGGTTCTTCCCTGTCCTGATGGATCTTTTATAATAAGAGGGACGGATTGTCAACGAGGCCGGATATCATCCAATGTAGCAGCTACAGCCGCGAAACCTGAAACCCTGATCTCGCCCATAAGCGTTCAGGAAGTCATGCCCTTTGGGCTTAAATCAAAGCCGGGCACTCTGGACCCGGATATTTAAAATGGGCTGAATGGCCACCCTTTTTCTTACTGGCATTAGGAAATGGAACGTGATAACATCGTCAGGAATTTTATCTCTTACAGCGTTATTCCGGGTCTCAGGCCCTGATAACGCTTCCTTTTATCAACCACGATTCCATTTTATTCAGGGAGCAGACATGCCCAAAAATCTCACACACAAGATTCTGGAAGCGCATCTCCTCGAGGGAAGGCTGATACCCGGCGAAGAGATTGCATTAAAAATAGACCATACCCTGTTGCAGGATGCCACCGGAACCGTGGCCATGCTGGAGTTCGAGGCCCTTGGTCTTGATTCAGTCCAGGCGGAGTTATCCGCTCAATATGTGGATCATAACATCCTTCAGTCGGACTATAAGAATGCCGACGACCACAGATATCTCCAGACGGCCTGTGCCCGATACGGTATACACTTCAGCCCTCCGGGGAACGGGATTTCTCACCAGGTCCATATGGAGAGGTTCGGGGTTCCGGGGGAGACAATTTTAGGAGCGGACAGTCACACCCCGGGGGCCGCCGGTGTTTCCATGCTGGGTATGGGAGCGGGAGGACTTGATGTGGCCATGGCCATGGCGGGAATGCCCTATTATTTACCCTGTCCTTTAGTTTTCGGCGTCAGGCTGACAGGAACGCTTCCCGAGTGGGTGAGCGCGAAAGATGTTATTCTGGAGATGTTAAGGAGGTATGATGTAAAGGGGTGCGTGGGAAAGATCATAGAGTATTTCGGCCCCGGGGTAGGATCTTTATCAGCCACGGACAGAGAGACCATTGGAAATATGGGGACGGAATTGGGGGCGACAAGCACTGTGTTTCCTTCCGATGAGAATACCTTGACCTACCTGAGGGCGCAGGGAAGGGAAGCCGTCTGGGCAGAATTTCTTCCGGATGAGGGGGCGGAATACGACGAATATGGCGAGATCGATCTGTCCGCTCTTCAACCTCTTATTGCATGTCCCTCTTCACCGGGTAATGTGGTCACGGTGCGGGGAGTGGCAGGCTTAAAAGTGGATCAGGTTATCATAGGTAGCAGCGTCAATTCTTCATTTCGCGATCTTATGGTCGTGGCGAAGATCATGGAGGGCCGCAAGCGTCATATAAAAACGGAGTTTAATATTAACCCGGGAAGCCGGCAAGTCCTTGAAAATATCGGATTGCATGGAGGAATATCATCTCTGTTAGCGGCCGGGGCGCGTATTCATGAGTCCGGTTGTCTCGGGTGCATCGGCATGGGACAGGCCCCCGGGACCGGACAGGTAAGTCTTCGCACCTTTCCTCGCAATTTCCCGGGCCGCTCAGGGACCAGGGACGACAAAGTCTATCTATGTTCGCCGGAAACCGCGGCGGCCGCGGCCCTTAAAGGTGTTATTACGGATCCGAGAGATTTATCCGAAGAGATGGAATATCCTGTAATCAAAGACCCGGAGAAATATGCAATAAACGAGGGGAGCATTATTCGTCCATCTGGAGAAATAGGAAAGACCGATATCATAAGGGGACCCAATATAAAACCTCTTCCTGATATGGAAGCTTTGCCCGAAACGCTCGAGGCTGAAGTAGGTATCAAGGTCGGCGACAACATTACGACCGATGCCATCATGCCGGCGGGGAGCAGGATTCTTCCCCTTCGCTCCAATATCGAAGCAATCAGTGAACATGTTTTTTCCCAGATAGATCCCGGTTTTTATGAACGATGCAAAAGGAAGGAAAACATAGCTGTTGTAGGTGGGGAGAATTACGGACAGGGATCAAGCCGGGAACATGCCGCCCTAGCGCCCCGTTACTTAGGTGTCCGGTTAAAAATCGCCAAAAGTTTCGCCCGAATTCACAAGGCCAACCTGTGCAATTTCGGGATCATTCCCCTTAGGTTCAAAAATCCGGAGGACTACGACATTTTCAAAAGAGGTGTTAAGATTATTCTCAGGGATATTCGTATACGCATCGAGAGGGGCAAGGAAGAGATCCCGGTAGAGATGGAGGGACGGACGATTACGGCATTACTGGATGTATCCGATCGTCAGCGCAAGTTTCTAATAGCCGGCGGGGCGCTTAATTATGTGAGGAGCGAGTTGAGGAAATGAGATAAAAGGATGATGCATTCATCTGTTGCAACCTTTGAACCGGGAAAACTGAACCTGAAAGGGATTCCTCGAGGTAAGGAATATTCAATCGATGTAAGAAACCTGATCTTTTAGGCCGGGTCATGGTTGTCCGGTTATAACTGAAGATGAATATCCGGTATGATATTTCTTTTCAAGGAGATATCTACCTGCTTCGTAGCAAATGACCAAATATTTGGGGTTTGCAAGGCATAAAATTTAGTCTCCAGGGGTTATGAGGCATAAACCCCAAATATTTGGTCATGGCACCGCCCAATGGAATCTTAAAAAGATATCCCCTTGAAAAGAAATATCATACCGGCTTTACTATAAAAATATCGAACTGTCCGGAGTGATCAATAGCGGCAACAAAGGAGCAGGACCATGCCATTTCGCGACGAACAGGACAGCATGGGAACTGTCCAGGTACCGGAAGAATCCTATTATGGAGCCCAGACACAGAGGGCAATAGAAAATTTTCAGATCAGTGATCTCAGGTTTCAGCCGGTTCTCTACAAAGCCCTGGGCATGATAAAAAAACATGCCGCCCGGGTGAATCGTGATCTTGGGCTCCTTGATGAAACAAGGGCGGAATCCATTATTACCGCTTCCCATGAGATGATAGAGGGCCGTTTTAACGATCAGTTTGTGGTGGACGTGTTTCAGACGGGCTCGGGGACATCCACGAATATGAACGCCAATGAGATCATTGCCGGCAGGGCCAATGAGCTGATTACCGGAAAGAGGGGAGGAAAATCACCGGTCCATCCCAACGATCATGTAAACCGGGGACAATCCAGTAATGACGTGATGCCTTCCGCCATTCATATAGCGGTACTGATCGAGATCAAAAAAAGACTCATTCCCGCCATGGAAAATTTATATGAAAAACTCTATAAAAAATCCCCTGAATTTAAAGAGGTAAGAAAGATTGCACGGACACACCTCCAGGATGCGGTTCCCATAAGCCTCGGGCAGGTATTCAGCGGTTACGCGAGGCAGGTAAAAAACGGCATTGAAAGGGTTGAGGCCGTTGAAAAAAGGCTGAGCGAGCTGGCCCTCGGAGGGACGGCCGTGGGAACCGGTTTAAACACCCACCCGGATTTCGCCTCGAAAGTTATAGCGGGTATCTCTGAGGAAACGGGCTGTGGTTTTATCGAGGCGCGCAATCACTTTGAGGCCCAGGCTGCCCGGGACGCGGCAGTGGAAACCAGCGGGGCTCTTAGGACATACGCGGTCAGCCTGATAAAGATAGCGAACGACATTCGATGGCTGTCCTCCGGGCCGAGGTGTGGTCTCGGGGAAATCTCTATCCCTGATCTCCAGCCCGGGTCTTCCATCATGCCCGGAAAAATTAATCCGGTTATTCCCGAAGCCGTCCTTCAGGTCGCAGGCCAGGTTATAGGGAACGATGCGACGATCACATACGGGGGGCAGGCCGGCAACTTTGAACTCAATGTCATGATGCCTTTGATTGCCTATAATTTGTTGCAGTCGGTAAAACTTCTGGCCAACTCATCCATGGCCTTTGCTGATAAATGTATTACCGGCATTAGGGCAAACAGTGAACAATGTAAATCAAACCTGGAAAAAAGTCTTTCCCTTGCCACGGCCTTTGTGCCAGAGATCGGATATGACAAAGCAGCCGGCATAGCCAAAGAAGCCTATGAAAAGGGTAAATCCATAAGGGAGGTAGCGAAGGAAAGGAAGATCCTGTCGCCGAAGAAAATAGATGAGATCCTCGATAGGACCATGAAGGGTGACGACCAGTAATGGGATTTCAAAAAGATATCTCATTATAGAGAGATATTGTATCTACCTCAGATATTATCCCCATATCCCTCCCCGGTATTGAAATCTTCCTTGGACGTAAATGAAGGGATCAGGTGATTTGAAATTTTTCATTCAATATCTTTTGCGCGGCCTTTATATCTTCCTTGATAAAGGAAGCGGACCGCTCAATCTGCTCCCTGAAATCCTCCACGGGTAATTCATGTATCTTTTCGACCCCATAGGGCCCGATTGAGGCCGGCACCCCGAAAGCCATTGAGTCCAGGCCGTCTGAAGGGTCTATCAGGTTATATTCATTTTCAATGATCGCTATGACGGGTTGTACCTCTGATTCTCCGGTGATAATGCACCTGAGCATATCAACCGCCGCCCTCGCAGGTCCCGCAGAGGCACTTTGCCCGGTTTCGTTCACAAAATGGGTCCCTCCTTTTTTAGCTTCTTCAATTGCCCTTCTGATTTTTTGGGGATCAATCCCTTCCGCGACCATGAAATCATCTAAGGGAATACCCCCTACGGAAAAAAAACGGGAATTCGCGACCATGGAATCACCATGCTCCCCAAATACAATGCCCCGCATGTCATTCCCCGAGGTACCGAGTACTTTGGAGATGGCACGGCATATCCTTCTTGAATCAAGGTTTCCAGCCTGTCCCAGAATGTTTTTTTTTGGAAAACCGGTGGATTTATAACCCACCCAGGTCATGGCCGTAACCGGGTTCCCCATGTAGATAAGAACAGGCATATCTTCCGAAGAGCAGCCCCGATATAGTTGACGTATTTCCATGGAGGTTTTCGCGATTACCTCCGTATTGACGTCGAGTAGATCCCTGCGGCTCTGGCCCGGCTTTCTGGGGGCACCCACTCCAATAAAAATCACGTCCAGACCAGCCATATCGTCCACGTTATTTGTTCCCAATATTCTGGGACGACGGACTGTATTTGCCTTAAGATCTTCTATCCAGGCTTCGGCCCGGTTCGGGTGTCCTTCCTTGGGCCTTCCATAGAATATGATTTCTTTACCCAGGCCCTCATCGACCAGAGAAAGCACCACGTCTCTGGAGACGTTGCCGAATCCCCAGACCCCGATCTTATCTCTCTCCTTGACCCGTTCAAAATACCGGCATTCCTTTGAAGACTCCATGTCCTTTGTGCCCCTTCTGACTATTCCCTAAACAACCAGCTTGAACTCCTCTTTTCCTTTCCCGCATGCAGGGCACTTTTCGGGAGGTGTCCCCTCGACGGTATATCCGCAAACGGAGCAGACATACAGGTCCTTGAGCTCCAGGTCTTTCCCGTCCTTCAGGGTTTTCACAGCCCTTTCATAGAATTCGCCATGTTTTATCTCCGCCTCATTGGCCCAGAAAAAGCTTTCTAACGCCTTGTTATTCGCGTCCCTTTTGGCCTGGTCCATAAACATGGGATACATTTCGGAATATTCATCCTTTTCACCTCGCCAGGCTTCCTCCGCATTTTCCAGGGTAGACTTGATTCCACCCATGGCCTTAAGGTGATTGTGGGCATGAATTGTCTCAGATTCCGCGGCGGTGCGAAAAAGCCTGGCGATGTTTTTGAAACCCTCTTCCTCGGCTTTTTTGGCAAAGGCCAGGTAGCGGCGATTGGCCTGGGATTCTCCGGCAAATGCCTCCTTGAGATTTCTTATGGATTGATCTGTCATGGTTACCCTCCATTTGTGTTTATTTAAGACCTCGGGATGACATACGGTGGATCAAAGGAATTACCGAATGAAATAACAGACCGATTATTCAAAGTCAATAAATGGCCTTTCTCGTTTTTTCCGAGTCGTTCAGCGCTCCACTCCCCCGTTATTAAATAGGATCTCCATGGTCCATCTCGCGGCATTCCCGACAATTCGGGGGCATTTTTCGGGGTTGGAATGTCCGCCGGCATCGTCTAATTTCTGGAAATCATCCATATCCTCAAGCCAGAAGACCCGTCCGTAAAGCTGCCGTTGAATATGGGCACATGTGATGGAGCCGTATTCTTTAACATATTTATCGCACAGGGAACTGGCGATAGGCTGGGCCGCCAAGAGAGTGTCGATATTCGGATCCTGGATCTTCTCCCTGTCGGACATGAGTTCAAAAGGCCTTCCGAAAAAGTAATCCAGAACCATAATACCGCCGACAAGCCCGCCGCAGGACCCAAACAGATGCAAGGCCGTTCCGCCGGCATTTGAGGTGGATGCCTTGACCAGGGCATCGGGAAAATCAAGGACCCGGTACAGGGATGCCACCGTAGACTGGGAACAACTATAGGAATTCGTCTCATAGGCGACACCAAGATCATAGACTTTTTGCAACAGTTCCTCAGACGATAATGCACAGTACTCCTCTCTCAATTTCGCTGCCATGACGATTCTCTCCTTTTTAAAGATATTGTCCATCCATAAATCAAAGATTTCCGGATGGAGATTTCAGAACGAATGGATCAGTGTGATCCGGAACAGACTACCAATTTCGGTCTATGGAAGTCAAGAGACGGGTTGTCCAAAATCCAATCAGGATTGACTTGGGAAAAGCAGATATTAGATTATTAAAGAAAGCCAATCAGGAGGTTACGTTAATGAATGAAGAAAAATTAACATGCCCCCATTGTTCAGCGACCCTGACAAGGTGGAAACCTTCCCCTTATACGGGATGGGGACATGATCTTTTTGTTTGTAAAAATAATGAGTGTTCCTATTTTATAGAAGGCAGGCTAAAGATCTGCATTGAATTTGAAAAGAATTTCGCATATCGTTACTGTTACAATCCGGAAAACGGAAAGGATTTCCCCATTATCACGTGGTGCGGAGGGCATCTATCCCTTCTCAAGGGGAAATGTGGGAGCATAAGCCGGGCTTAATGAAGCATAAGCACAGTTT
>CAYTUL010000164.1:0-8095 GCA_964441135.1 uncultured Desulfobacteraceae bacterium
CGTCACCTCCACAGGGACATCCCTTTGAATTGCTGTCGCCGTTTTGACCGGGACTGCCGGAGGGGGCCTGTGTTCATCCTTTTCTGAACAACCAGGACTCAGGAGTGTTGCGGCCAGTAAAAGAACCGGGATGATCTTGCCAAAACCCGGAAAAGCGGGAAAAGGATCCCGGCTTCTCACACGTACGCTGAAATGATTCATGGCTCATTTTCCTTCTTTATCCTTGCGGCGGGGAGAATATCAAAAAGGCCCCCCTTCTCCACCTCGCTACCCCTCCAGAGCATGCCCGTGTCCTTAGCGAGCTGGGATAGGGAGATATACCAGTCGGCCAGCGCCTGGACCCGTTGAGCCCTTGCATTCTCCAGCGTGCTCTGGGCGGATAGAAGGTCCAGGAACCCGCCGACACCCTCCTTGTACCGCCCCAGAGCCACATCATAGGACTGGAGGGCGCTCTTTAACAGGTCCTCGGTAGTTTTGACGCGTTCCACCGATGTCTTGAGATTGAAATAGCTTGTCCAGACCTGAAGGATAATCGTTTTTTCAAGGCTGTCCAGCCGCGCCTTTTGCGTCTCGGCCTCCTGCTCGGCCTTGAGGACGTCATAGCGGCCGGAATATCCTCTGAAAATCGGGATCTTGACCATGAGGGCGGTGATGTTCTGCCTGTCCCACTCATAGGTGTTATCGTTAATCATCCGGCTGTATGTGTTGTTGATCGTAAGACTTGGATACAGGGTGGAACGTATGGTCCGGATATGCGTAAGAGACCGTTCCACCAAGCTTTTTTGTGCCGCTAAATCCGGACGACTCGATTCCGCACGTTTGATGTAGGTGTCCACCTCTTCTATGATATCATGCAAAGGAGGGTTCAGGGGCAGGTCTTCCAGGTCATAAGGGGCATTTGCGGGAATTCCCAGGGCCGTTGCAAGAACGCCCCGGAGGGTCTGTAGCTGGCCTTGAAGGACGTCATGATTTAACCGGCTCTGGGAGAGGGCGGTTTTTGCCTGGAGAACATCGGCGATGGTTGCAAGGCCTTCCTTGTGTCTTTGCTGGGCGGCCTCCAGATTGGCCGAAGCCTCATCGATGGACGTCTCCGATGCCTTTAGCAGGACCTTTGCGTTGGCATATTGAAAATAGGTTTGTATGACCTGAAAGACCACGTTCTGAATCGCGGCATTGTGGGAAAAATCGGCGGCGATCAGTGCCTGTCTTTTTTCCTCGATCAGAGAATCCCGCCCGCCAAAATCGAAAAGCAGCCAACTCAGTCCCACGCCGGGCTGAAAGTCCTTCACAGAGCTTTCATTTTTTCCTCCGGAAGTCGTGCTTCTGCTGTCTGAGAGGGTGACGGTGGCGTCGATCTGCGGATAGGAACTCCCCTGACTGCTTTGCCAATCCGCCGCGGCAGCCCGCGCGGCGGACCAGGCCGACCGTGTTTCCGGGTTGTTTCGCAGGGCGATCTCAATAATATCCATGAGCCGCCATTTGGTTTCGGGTTTCAGCAGGTCTTCAGGGATATCGAACTTCCTGGTTCCCTGCATCGGTTCGGGTATCACCTCCGGCGGGGGAGCCCACAGGCGGTCCGCCGAAGGAGCGACCCATTCGTTCGAAGCCCGCTCGCTCCCGTTTTGGATACAGCCTGCAAAGAACAGGTTGCCTGCTATGATAACAGAAAGAATGCTTAAAAAGGCTATACGTTGCAGTCCGGTTTTTTTCATGTCCAGTATCCTCGAATTCAGAGTCACCCGGCTGTATGAAACGGGACCTCCTATCTTGAGATTGTTTTACATGAGCAAACGGGCCGCCTCTTTTGCGATGGCATAGAGGCGACCCGGGAAAAGACCTCCGGCCACGATCAGGATCACCATCGCCAAAGTAAGCAGCCGGGTGAGAGGAGTCAAGGGGATCTCCGGCAGTTCTTTCTCGGGCTTGATAAAATATGCCGCCTTTACAATCAGGGCATAGTAATAAAGCGAAACGGCTACATTGATCATGCCGATAAAAACCAGGTAAAAGTACCCTTTTTCCATGGCCGCGGTGAAAACCAGGAGCTTACTCGTGAAGCCTATTGTCGGCGGGATGCCGCCCAGGCTGAACACCCCCACCATGATCGACATGGCCAACAGGGGCGAGCGACTGTGCAACCCCGCCAGTTCAACGACCTGCAGGTTGCCGCCGTCCCGGGCCACTTTCACCACTACCAGGAAACAGAGGTAGTTCATTACGAGATAGGCCGCGGCATAGAACAGGGCCCCTGCAAAGCCGCCCTCGTTCATGCTGAGGACCCCAATGAGGACATACCCCGCCTGGGCCACGGCCGAGTAGGCCAGAAGCCGCTTCAGGTCCTTCTGGACTATCGCCACCAGATTGCCTACCGTCATGGAGGCGATGGCCAGGGCCGCTAAAACATGAACGAGATAAGGGCTCTCTGCTCCCAGGGTCGCAAACCGCAACAACAGGGCCACGGCCGCAACCTTCGTGGCCGTGGCGATGTAGGCCGTCACCTGATTTGCGGCGGCCTGGTACACGGCCGGTGCCCAGAGGTGGAAAGGGAACAGCGCAAGCTTGAAAAAGAAACCGCAGAGAGTGAACAACAGCCCCAGGATTACCATGGGGGAGGTGCTAAGGGCCGGAAGGGACCTCATGAGCGCCGATATATGGGTTTCTCCCGTGGCCCCGTACAGAGAGGCCATTCCGAACAGCATGATCGCGGACGTGGCGGCGCCGATGAGAAAATATTTGAGTCCCGCCTCCAACTGAAGGCCCTCCCCTTTTCTCATGGCCACCAGGATATAAAGGGAATAACTGGCAAGTTCCAGGGCCACATAAATTGTGATTAAATCCACGCTGCTCACAAGCATCATCATGGCAAGCGTGCACAGGGAAAGAAGAAGATAAAACTCCGGATGACGTCGTCGACTGATGCCCTTAAGCTCCGAACATATGCACAGGATGAGAAAGAATCCCATTGCCAGGAGGACCTTGAAGACCTGTGAAAAAAGATCAATCCGGTAGATCTGTGAAAAGGAACCGTGAAGCTTCACGGACGCCAGGGTGACCAGCAGTCCTCCCCCGGCCAGGACAAGGGCTATGATATAGTTTCTCCTGAAATCGGATTTCTGGATCATGGCAAGGGTAAAAAACACGGCGGCCGTGCCCATAAAATAGAGCTCAGGGGTGATGATCAACCAGTTCATAGCAACAGGCCCTCCATGAAGGAATACACGGAAGTCTGGATCAGATCCAGCATCAGGAAGGGGAAAAATCCAAACAGGAGCAGCACCGCGACCAGGATCATTCTGGGTAGTCCCAGACCTGGAGACACATCGGGGAGGTGGGCAAAGCGTTCATTCCTTGGGCCGTAGAAGGCTTTTTGAATGACCCGGAGCATGAACAGGGCGCTGATGACCAGGGCCGATATGGCCATGGCCCCGCGCACGGGATAAACATGCAGGGAAGAAAGGAAGACGGTCAGTTCCGCCCAGAAATTCGCAAAGCCCGGAACCCCCATGCCGGCCACGGCGCCCACGATAAAATAACCTGAAGCGACGGGCATGATCCGGCTCATCCCGCCAAGCTCGGGAATCGACTTCGTCTCCGTCCTGTCGTGAAAATACCCCACCGCAGAAAAGAGGAGGGCCGTCATGATGCCGTGGGCAAACATCTGAAACACGGCACCGCTTAGTCCCTGGGCCGTAACAGTGGAAAGACCGAGCCCCACGATTCCCATATGGGAAACGCTGGAATAGGCGATCACGAACTTGAGGTCCGTCTGGGTCAACCCTACGAAAACGCCGTAAACGATGCCGACGGTGGCCAGGACGGCCATTGCCTGGGCCCAGTACTGCCACCCCTCGGGGCATAGAAAGATGGCGATCCGCAGGACGCCGAAGGCACCCAGCTTCATCAGGACGCCTGCGTGTAGCATGCTTACCGAGGTGGGAGCGGCCACATGACCCGAAGGCGACCAGGTGTGAAAGGGCCAGACACCCGCCAAAATGCCGAACCCGAGGTAAAGAAAAAGGAACGCGAATTTCTGTTGGAAAGGGCTGAATGTCCCCGGCTGCATGAGATTGAGAAGATCAAAACCGCCCCCCCCTGACTGCACGACCAGATAGATGATTGCAGGAAGAATGAGAGCGCTTCCCGCTAAGAGATAAAGAAATAGCTTCATGGCCCCGTATTCCTTCCGTGTGGAGCCCCAGATGACGATCAGGGGGTACATGGGAAAGAGGGAGACGTCATACCACACAAAAAGGAAGAAGAGATCCATGCTCATGAAAAAGCCGAAGACCCCAGTAACAAGGACGAAATAGAGGGCGAAGAATTCCTTTACGCGTTCCTCCAATTCCCACATGGAGAGGACCCCGGTAAAGTGAACTATCCCCGTGAGCAGAATGAGGGGGAGGTTGAAACCGTCCGCCCCGTTGAAATAGTGGATTCCCAGGGATTGCACCCAGGGGATCTTTTCCACGAACTGAAGTCCTCCCAGACTTCTGTCATAGGCCGTGAAAAGAAAGACGGATAGAATCAGGGAAAGGCCGGAAAAGAAGGCGCTTACCCACCGGATGAGATCCTTTTGACGGCCGGGGATGAGAAGAATCGTCACCAGACCCACGATGCAGCTAAGCATGATGGAGGACAGAAAAGGAAAACCGGCAAAGGATATATTCATGAAATGATCATCCCCATAAAGACCCCGGCTTAGCCGGAGGCAGTTTCAGATGTTATGCTTCCTAAGAAATAAAAAAATACAAACCCACCAGTATCAAAACCACGAACATCACCATGAGATTGAACCGGAGACCGCCTGCCTGGATACGGGAAAAGACACGGCCGCCTCCCACCGTGAAGCGGCAGAATTCATTGATCCCTTCGTCAATGACCAGGCGGTCGTTGGCCGTCAATGATTGAGCAAAGAGCCTGTAAATCACATTTTTCAACAACCAGGCATACAGGTCATCCAGGAACCACCGCTTCAAAAAGAAAGTTTTTAGGGACGGGCTTCGTTCAACAAGGCCGATCCGGGGAGCGGCCCTCCGGCCGAACTCATACCACGCGAGAAAAACCCCGGACAGCCCCAATCCAACGCTCACGGGTAAGAGCCAGGCATGCTCCTGAGGCGCCGGGGCACCAAGGAAACTCCCCAGGGATGTTTCGAAGAAGCCGAGGCATGAGGTCATCGCCGCGAGAAGGAGAAGGGGCCATGCCATGGCCCAGTAAGGCGCTCCCTGCCCGCCATCCTTCTTCACCTCCTCGAGATTCCGGGGAAAAAGAATAATGAAAAGGGGCCGGAAGGCGTAGTAAGCGGTAATGAAGACACCCAGTAGGCCGGCCGTCAACCAGAGCGGATTGGGCTTATTGAGCAGGGCGGACAGAATCATTTCCTTGCTGAAGTATCCCGACAGGGGCGGGATACCCGAGAGGCTCGCCGCCGCCAGGACGGTGCAGAAAAGGGGGATCTTGATGCTTCGTGCGTTCTTCTCGGCCATCTCAAACATATCATTGGTCTTAAAATAGTGGATCCAGACCCCTGAGCAGAGGAAAAGGAGCGCTTTGAAGGTGGCATGCGTCGTCAGATGAAAAAAACCGGCAAAGGAACTGCCCGCGGAAAGGCCCATTACCATGTAGCCTAATTGGCTGATGGTGGAGAAGGCCCAGACCTTCTTTATATCCCGGTTCACCATTGCCATGGTGCCGGCCATGAGCATGCTGAGCGTCCCCACAGCGAGACAGACCGTCATGGCCGTGGGGGAGCGGCTGAAAAAAGGAAAAAGCCGGGCGAAAAGAAAAACACCGGCCGCCACCATGGTGGCCGAGTGAAGCAGGGCGCTCACCGGTGTGGGCCCTTCCATGGCATCCGGGAGCCATGTGAGGAGGGGAAACTGAGCACTCTTGCCGACAATGCCTCCGAATATAAGAAGAACGGAAAAAGTCAGGAAAGCGGGCGAAAGACCGCTTGCAGCAGAGGGTCCGTTTATTTCCGTAATGCTCGCGTTTCCCAGGTGAAGCAGGAGTAGCAGCACGCCCAAAAAGAAGGCCGCGTCTCCGAGACGGGTCATGACAAAGGCCTTCTTCCCTGCCTGGGTGGCGCTGAATTTCTCGTACCAGAAGCCGATGAGCAGATAGGAGCACAGGCCTACCAGTTCCCAGAAGATGTAAAGTTGGAGTAAGGAGGCGGACACGCTGAGAGAAAGCATGGACCAGGCAAAGAGGGACTGAAACCCATAATAGCGGGAAAAGCCCGGATCGCCGCGCATGTAGCCGAGGGAGTAGACCTGTACCATGAAGCAGATCACCCCCACCAGGGCGAACATCAGCAGACTTGAGGGGTCGAGCAGAAATCCGAAAAAAAGAGAGAGCCCTGCGCTCTCGAACCAGAGTCTTGAGTATTCGATGGGCTGTTCCATGGACCAGAGGCGCGAAAGGAGCAAAAGGGCGGCGACCATGGAGAATCCCGCGCTGCCGATGGACAGACAGGCCGAAAGGCGGGGATAGGCCCTCGTGAAGATCATGATGGTTAGGAAAGAGACAAAGGGCAGCCCCACGGCCACGAGCGTTATCAGAAAAATGGAATCCATAGGTGCTGTTTGGGTCATATCCTGAATCTACCATTTCAAGAGATCATATTTATCCGGATCAATGGATCCTGTGGACCTGTGAGCGGCAACTACCAGCGCAAGCCCCACGGCCACTTCCGTTGCTGCCACTCCCACGATAAAGAGTGCGAAGGCCTGGCCCTCCAGCCGGTTCCAGTGCATCGATGAAGCGACAAAAACGATGGCAGCCGCATTCATCATGATTTCGATGCCGACCAGGGTCATGATCAAGTTCCTTCGTGTGAGGGCACAAATCAGACCCAGAGAAAACATGACCCCGGCTAAAATGAATACATGGTTAAAGGGAACAATCATATTTCCTCGCCTCTCTCATTGCCGGACACGTTCACCTTTCCGGCCTTGCTTCTCCCCACCAGGACGGCGGCCAAGAGGCCCGTGAGCAAAAGGATGGAGATGACCTCGACGGCTAACCAGTAATGTTCGAAAACAAAGTGGCCGAATCTCCCCGGTGAGGCCATGGCCGGTTTCAGCATCACGGCGCTGCCCGGCTCCCCGAGCACGGCCAGGGACGAGAGTCCCATGAACAGGATGCCGAGCACGACAGACGGCATCCAATGGTGTAGAGAAAAACCGGTTTTTTCGGCCCTGTCCACCCTGAGCATCATGATGACAAAAAGAAAAAGGATCATTATGGCTCCGGCATAAATAATAACCTCGAGGGCGGCAAGAAAAGGGGCTCCCAGGAGGAAGAAGAGCATGGCACTTCCTAAAAAGGAAAAGATAAGGAACACCACGGCGTGCACCGGATTTTTCCGGGTGACGGCCAGGCCCGTGGCGGCCAGGATAAGCGCCGCAAGAAGATAGAATACAACGGTGTACAGGCTCATTCTTCCTCCTTCAGGGCAGGTTGGTTTTCAGGTCGACCGGCTCCTTCTCATTGATATGAGAGCCCTTCCCACCCACCATGGTCACCCCGGCATAACGGTAAAAGTTATAATCCCTGTTCTTGCCGCCGTGGTCCACAAGGAGGTCTTCCTTTTCGGCTACAAGATTGAGAATCTTCCTGTCACAGAATTCATAAAGGGATGTCAGTTGAATGGCGAGGGTGGGGCAAGCCTCTTCGCACAACCCGCAATAGATGCAGCGGGCGAAGTTGATACGAAACCATCGAGCCCGGCGCCGGCCGTCCTCGCGCTCGTCTCCCTCCATGGAAATGCAGCTTACCGGGCAGGCCGCCGCGCACAGGAAGCAGGCCACACATCGCTCTTCGCCGTCCGGGTCACGGGTCAGGATAATCCTTGCCCGGGTCCGGGCCGGGAGTGGGCGTTTCTTTTCCGGGTATTCTTCCGTGATATTACGGCGAAGGAGGTGTAAAAAGGTCACACCCATTCCCTGGGCCAGCCCCCGGAGGATCTCTATGGTCTGTTGAAGGTACCCGTCTTTCTTTTCAATGTTCATCATATTTCCTCGCTGTTAACCTCTGATGATCAAGACCAGCCCGCCAGTGGCCACAATATTAAGAAGGGCCGCCGGTACCAGGA
>CAYTUL010000165.1:0-8046 GCA_964441135.1 uncultured Desulfobacteraceae bacterium
GCCTACGAGTACAGGCAGGACATGGGGCATAAAGGACAGGTTGTGCTGGTCCATGACGAATTCGGCATTCGACAGGTCCACGTCCACGGAAGGGGCCTTGGATATATATACCAGTATATTTTCCGGAGACCGCAGTCCCTTTACCTTAATAGTCCCCGTGATCTTTCCTGCGAAAACCTGGCCCGGCAGATATATCATCGAAAATAATAGGATCCAAAATGTGATTTTAATATAACTCCTCAATGTACTCACCTCCCGTCATCACCAGGCCCTGCTCGCAATCAGTATGTCTTTGACAGGCCATTTCTTTTTCTCCGCCAGAGGCCGGATAACCGGCCTGTAGACGAGCCTTGCCTCTGCGGTGGGCTCGTCTTCCGGGTCCCTGATCTCGAATTGAAATGTCAGGGTCCTCGTGGTTTTTGGCCGGATGCGGGTGTCGAAGGCTATCCGCGTGGCCCGCCAGAAAGGCACATTCATGTTCCCTTCATCATCCTGTAGAACCCTCGCAAACACCGCCCCGGGCAGTCCGGCGTAATTTCCCTCCTCCGTTTCCCCGGTTCCGGTCCATTCGGGAAGCTTGCCGCCATCTATCATTTTTAAGGGCTTTCCATCAGAATCAAAGGCGTTCACCACTAACATGATACTGCGCATGGTCTCACCGGTCGGGACCCAATGCCCGCCGTTTGTGTTTGTAATGGAGACCTCCACATTCAAGGTTGTTCCTTCTATCTCCCCGTCCAATTCCATGGAAAGGGAGGTCTTAAGCTGGGTTTCCGTGCCGCCGTCGAAATGATGAGGGTGGATATCCCGTGGAGACCGGTATGTACCCCACATGTTTCGCGCGCCCCCGTCCACGATATAGTTATCATAAGGGAGCATCTCCTTTCTCCAGCTCATATGGCAATCCTGGCATATTTTCCCCTTGTTGGGATCATCCGGAGGGAGTTGTTCCTGCCATTGTTTCCATTCCTGATATGTGGTTTGAATCGGCAGGAAATTATCCTTTTCAAATCCGAATCCCTTCCATTCCGATCCGGTGTATATCCCGGTATGGTCCCAGGATTCACCGCCTCCCAGTTCCTTGAAATGGCTGTGGCAGGTGGAGCAAAACAGCCCCTCCCCGTAAACCGGGTTGTAGGATGCGGCCATTGGGGGAACCACGACATCGTCATAGGGACCGAAAACCAGGATAGAGGGGGACCCGGGTGCGGATTGTCTCTCGAGGATCGCCGCCGCACCACTCGGCTTGTCTCTATCCGGAATGATCTTCCTCACTTTGTGACAGTAGTCGCAACTGACCCCATCCCATTCTGTTCGAGAGGAAGCCAGGACGGACCGTAAATCCTGGGACCAGGTATTGGACACGGCGGCGGAAGGTGCATGACACTGGATACAGTTTCCGTTACTTCTGGGATAGTCGAGCTTAAATCCGGGCCCAATGCCCTGCCGTTTATAGGCATCGGTCCCGTAATACATATCCAGCAGTTTGGGATTGGAGGTCGTGTGGGCCATCTTGGATTTATTCCAGTACTGGGACAGCTTAATATGACACCCCGCACAGGTAACGGGTGAGATAAACCTGTAGTTCGGCTGGTCATTTAAGTAGACAGGGTTCATATAGATTTCCCCTTCAGGACGGGAGCGGTTTAAGATCAGGCCATTATTGAACCAGCCTTCCTTGCCGGCCGTCACCCTCAGCCTCGTTCCCCGTGAATGTCCGCTTTGAAGTAAAAACCGCCCCTGCCGGTCGGTGAGGGTATATCGATCCTCTCCGGCCACCCTGACCCGCGCTTTCTCTACTGGACCATAGGGAGATACCACCCGGCCCTCGATCAGGGTCCCGCCGGGTCCTTCCCGGGAGTCCCGGCTAACACCGCGCTTTGCGAAATAGACAACCGATGACAGGATGAACAGGGACGCCACACCGACCATTATGTGTCTTTTCAGGTTCATGCCTTTTACCTCTCAAGAGATAGAAATCTTTGCGTATGATAAAATGAACCGGTCTTGCACGGTATGGATTTATGCCTTCACGACCAGGGTTCCCACCATATTCTGATGGTTATCCCCGCAGATCGCGTTGCAGGAAAAGGTGAATGTCCCGGCCTTGTCCGCCTTGAAAGATACGAGGGTCACCTTTCCCGGCTGGATACCTTTCGTGATGAAAATTCCAAAATCCTTCAGGCTGAAACCGTGGACCACATCACTGCTCTTCAATTTCAAAACGACCATATCGCCTTTGGAAACTTCCAGAACAACAGGGCTCGGGACGCCTTCAGGTGTCTTCCACATGGAAACCGCGTCATAGGCATGCACCTCATTCCTTAACCAGCCGCGCTGGGCGTTTCCCGTCAGAGTAAATTGCTTATCCGTCTCGGGTATCCTTTCTTTCCACAGGACGTGATCATATCCCCAGATCCCTAAGGGCACTCCAGCAAGGGTCAACAATATCAAAAGCGCATAGATCCTGTCTAATATTTTATTGTTTCGTTTCATAGGATACACCTTCTTCCGATTTCTCTAAATGTCCGGAGTGGTCCGGGTTGAAAAACCGGTCTAATTGAGCACCATCAAGCGCCCGCTCTGCTTGTCCACTCCCACATGCTCGACCAACTCGCCTTCTTCGGAAAGGACTTCGGCCTCGAAAAAGCCGCCGTTATCGACGATCTCCCCGATCTTCAGGCCCGGGTTTAATTTCTTAATATGGTTGTCTATGATGTCATATGCCTGTTCCTTCGTCATTGAGGGGGCCTTGGAAAACGGGGCCAATGACCCTTGTTGCTGGGGAGCATAATCTCCGCCCCCGGCAGTACCCCAGCCACAGGCCTCTGCGTGACGGGGTCCGATAAATGAGGTGTAGACCAACCCGGCAGCACCCGCAATGATAAAAAGCATTACAATAATCCCTAATGTTCTTTTCATTTCTTTTACTCCTTTCCTTTGATTGTTTTTTAAAAATTATGCTTCAAAACGTATAAACTGGATCCGGAAAACGATTTTCAGATCCCAACCAGCTTTTATTCCGCGTTTCACTGGCGATCACCGGAAACGCATCGGTTTATGCTTATTGGGAGATATAATTTTGCAAGCTACATGCCACATTGTGACATGCAATGTTTTATAAGGATAACTATCTGAAATATTAGATTATATTGTATTAGCAGACACTCGGGGGGAATTATTTCTTCACTAATACATGACTCTATTCAGGATAATAAGTATCCACTTATAAGTTAAAACTGGATAATAAATATCCAAATATAGAGGAAATCATGGAGGGTAAATTCATTGTTCAGGATGGGAGATATTCATGTAATACGGGCATGAGTACACGGACGAATCCCTTTGTTTCCTGAAGGGCCTTAGCCTCATTACCGTTTATGACCGGGGTAATGAGCCGGACAAAGGCCCCGTCCGTACGGTGTTTGATTATGGAGTCGATCACCCGATAGAATTTCTGCATGTATTCCGACGAGATAAATCGCCCCCTGGACTGCATCCAGTACAGAACAATCTGTTTCTGGTCCCCCTGCCGAATATTGAGCTTGGCGACCCTGATCCTATCCGGCTTCTGTCCCGGGAGCGTTAATTCTTCCGTGGAAGAACGGGTAATATTCCATCCTCCACCGGGGAGGCAATTCTTGGGGGAGTGGATTTGTATACCCTCTTTCTGGCTCTGGTAAAAGCCGATGTAGAGTTGTACATGCCCGCCCGCGGAGCTACGATAATTGCCAAGAAAGGAATCACTCACGCCTAATATCTCATAGATCTCATCGTCAAAGCGGGATTCCTTCCCGATCCATCCACCAATCTCTTTGGGAAAGGTGGAAAATGGTTTATTGGGCTGGATATTTTCTGCGTGGCTCAGATACCTCAGGCACACCAGAGTCAGCAGCATGAGGGCTGAGGCAATGATTGTTCGCCTAAAGGACATGTATGCGACCCTTCCTTAATAAAGCGTATAAACGATCAAATATCCGGATAATTTTTCAATATTTCTTGAATTTTTTCAAGATCATTTTCAAGGGATTTCTGCCTTCTCATGATACTGAAAATATAAGCGAATAGGATAACCCAGGTAATACCGAAAGCCGCAAAAAGATATTGTGTGTTTGCCATAGTCATATCCTTCCTGTTTTTTTATCGTTCTTCCATAAAAGCTTTGATCTTCTCCGTGTGTATTCTTGTCTTTTCAAACCTGATTCTATTCAAGAGCAGCGTAAGGAATAATAGCAAAAATGCGATAGATGTTAAAACGAGGGTGTTCTTCATCGGTGGTGAGATATTGAGCCCCTGTTTTGTAAGGATAACCGGATGTATTGTTCTCCATAGCCGGATGGCCAAAAAGGTGATGGGGACATTAACGAATCCAATAATTCCGAAAACGGCGGAAAAGACCGAACGCCGGTCATCCCCAATGATGCCCCTGAGCATAAGATAGGCCGCATAAATAAACCATAGTATCAGGGTCGTCGTTAAACGCGGATCCCATGTCCACCAGACGTTCCAGATCGGTTTCGCCCACAGGGGACCCGTGATCAACACGATCGTGCAGAATACGACCCCGATCTCCGCGGAACAGGAAGCGGCTATGTCCCATCCCTCGTCTCTCCGAATAAGATAAAAAATGCTGGAGATAAAGGTGATAAAAAATGCAAAAAATGCAAGAAAAGCGGAGGGGACATGGAAATAGAATATTTTCTGGACAATACCCATGGTTTTTTCAACCGGGGCGTAAAAGAATATCGCATAGAGCGCCGCCCACATCATGATGAAAGAAATACATTCAAAACCTATTATAAGATTCGTTTTGCGATTCAATATTATTCCTCCATGATAAACCCGAAGGTCAAATAAGCCACCAAAAGAAAAATGAGATCAAAGGCCCCAAGGATCTTCAACCAGGAATAGATCTCCTGGATCGATTTCCCTTCCAGAACGGTTCCGGTTGCCTTAACCGATGCGATTATAACAGGAACAGAGATGGGAAAAACAAGAATAGAAAGGATCACCTCTCTTGATTTTAAGGTCGCTGTCATCGCTGAAAAGATCGTTCCGACAGCAGCGAACCCCAGGGTCCCCAAAAAGACAACCAGGCTCAGCGGAAGGAGGACGGGGAATACATTCAGGTTATAAAGAACCGTAAATATACCCAATGTGAATATTTCCATGATGGCCATGAAGATAAACGTTCCGGCCATCTTTGCCAGATAAATTCCCCACGGGCTTACAGGACATAGAAGCAATCCCTGCAGGGTTCCTCTGTCCCGCTCCGCACCGAATGATCGGCTGAATCCCATAAGGCCGGAAAATATAAAGGCCACCCAGAGAATTCCAGGTATGATTTCCCTTAAATTCATGACCCCAAGATCAAGGACAAAACTGAAGATAGTGAGGACCAGGAAAGAAAAAAGAGACATGGAAAGAATCATCTCCTTGGACCGGAACTCCGTCTTAAGATCCTTCAATGTGATTTCCCACAATTTTCTAAAAAAAGACATATGGATACTATATTATGGGAGATCTCTTTCTCCCGGTTAATGTCAGATAAGTTCCAATAAACTCATCCCTGTTGATGGTAGAGATATCTCCCAGGTAAATAAGGGTCCCCGATTTCAAGATTGCTGCCTGGTTGCATAATTCCAGGCCTTTAGGGAGATCATGGGACGTCATGATAATGGTTTTTCCCTGACCGTGAAATCGCTTAAGGATTTGTTTCAGGTCTTCCATGCCGTGCGGATCCAGACCGGTATAGGGCTCGTCGAGAAAAAGTATCGCGGGATCATGTATGATCGCTCGTGCCACCGAGAGACGCTGGCGCATACCGCGAGAAAAGGTTTGAACAGGATCGTTTATATATTCGATCAATCCGACCGAGACCAGAAGTTCCTCTACCCTGTCCTCCAGTTCCGGCACCTCGTACATCTTTCCAAAGAATTTCAGGTTCTCAAGGGCAGTGAGATTATCGTAGAGAAAGGGGTTGTGTGAAACGACGCCTATGGTCCTGCAGAGGGCCTCCCTGTCATAGCGCGTGTCGTATCCCAACACACAAACCTCACCGGAGGTCGGCCGCATCAGGGAGCACAGGATTTGAATGAAGGTGGTTTTTCCCGCACCGTTGGGACCGAAAAGCGCTAAAAAATCACCCCTGTTCAGGGAGAGGTCGATTTTCCGGAGCACGGTTTTGAAACCGAATTTTTTAACAATCCCTCTTGCATGGATAACCCGTTCATTATATGATAACTTCCTCATATCTCTATGAAAAGCCTTTCTAATATCTTTACTGGTAACCATTTTCAATGCCCAGAGGCTCAGCAATCTCTTTCCCGGGGCGAAAGCCCCCTGTAGCAATGCAATAACCCGGTGCCACTAAGGCGGGCGTTTTGGTGCCCTTTGGTAGGGAAAGATATCCTTCCGGCATAAAATGGTCATCGTTAGCCGCCCGCCAACCTATGTAGATGTGCAGATTAAGGCTCACTGAATCAAGTTCGCCCCGTACAAGAGATCCCCGAGCCCCTTTTATATTAACAATCTTTTCAATAGACTACCGTGCTGCTATCTTTACTCATATTTTGAGGCACATTTCGGCATGATTGTGGTAGCCGTGAATTGAC
This sequence comes from uncultured Desulfobacteraceae bacterium, assembly GCA_964441135.1. GTDB lineage: Bacteria > Desulfobacterota > DSM-4660 > Desulfatiglandales > HGW-15 > CAYTUL01. Next base: position 6,615 of record CAYTUL010000165.1, read on the forward strand.
CGTCACTTTCATACCTCCCTTCCAGGACTACTTCACCGCCCGGCTTGAAAGAATCGGGAACGACCCCCTTGTAACTGACTTTGAGACTGGATTTTTCATCCTCAATTTGAAAATTCAACAGTAAATCTATGGGATTCCATTGCACGGATGCCGGTGAGACATTTCCTCCCACCCGCAACGTCTCGTCCTGTATTTCCGGCGATTTGGCCAGGACCTCGCTTACCGTCAGGTAGTAGGTCATGGTATCTCTGATTCCTGAATAAATGAGGTATCCGGTGACGGATAGAATAACCATGGAGATCAGAATCGGTTTAAGCTTTCTTTTCTGTTTCAATTTTTCTCCTCCTGATATGGGGAAGGGAAAATCCGGCTCCGACCAGCAGGATTGCAAGCGCAATGATAATCCCCTTAAACACGGTTTCCGTTGTTTTTAAGGGAAGATTCAAATCCACGGTAATCCCGGATCCTTTTGAGAAATCTTTCCCCGAGAGTCTGAAAAAACGCCGCTCCCCGTTCTCCAGGTGTTCCTTGAGCTCTAATTGATTGCTCTTCGCTTCAATCCCGGAATCGGGAAAGATGAAATCCAGGCTTTCCGTTTTCAGATGAATCTCTTTTTTCAACGTGTAGTTTGAACCATCAGGGTGAACCTGGTAGGAAAACATGAGTGTCCTTACACCCGGTTTTATGTCGGAAGTATCGCTAAAACCATCTTTTGTCTTTACGATGAAGGGATTCGCGGATTGGAAATGGGATGATTCCTCCGGCAAGGAGATTCTGAGTGGTCCCAAATAGGTCCTTTTTCCTCGATTTTCCACGACCATCACTTCCCTTATTTCAAAATGGTCCTTTGCCCTTTCTAAAAGTATGTGATGCATTTTAATGTAGATCTCGTCATCCCGATCCGTCGTTTCATAGACAGTAAAATCGAGAAACAGAGTCCGATCGCCCTGAAAGTGAACCGCGGGACTGAAATACTTGACCCCCTGATATTCTGTGACGGCGTAATAGAGCATGTTCGGGTCGGCATTGAGGCCTTCAAAGGAGAAGGAACCGGTTTGGTCGGTCTTTGTGTGGTACACGGCCGCCCTCTCTTTATCGATATAGCCTTCAAGCGTCACTTCAAGACCTTCGACTCCTTTCTCATTGACCGTCTTGTTCAGGACCTTTCCCCCGATCCTCCCCGGTTCCGTATCCACCGCCGGGGAGGCGGTCGGAAATGCAAAGATGAAAAAGGGAATGGTCATTAGCCATGCAATCTTGAGTATCTTTCTCATGATTCTTTTTCTCCACAGGATTTTTCACAATACGTTCGATGTTGCCATTCATCTCTCGCCATGAACAATGTACTTAAGGTGGATCCAACATGGCCCCGCACCGGAAGCAAAACCGGTCATTGGCGGATGCCTTCGCACCGCAATGGGTACAATAATGG
>CAYTUL010000166.1:0-8003 GCA_964441135.1 uncultured Desulfobacteraceae bacterium
GGTCCCATCATCCCCGGACCCATCATACCACCCATCATCCCTGGGCCCATGCCATAACCCCGGCCCATCATGCCTCCCATCATACCCGGTCCCATACCGTATCCGCCCCTCTGTCCCAAATAACTCCCGCAGTAGGGGCAATAGTTCCATCCCCCCGGTTGCTGGTACCCATAACCGGGTCCCATCATCCCCGGACCCATCATGCCGCCCATCATACCGGGGCCCATGCCGTAGCCCGGACCCATCATGCCGGGTCCCATACCATACCCGGAGCCATATCCCGGACCCATCATGCCCGGTCGCATCTCATAGCCGGAACCGGAACCGGAACCGGATCCCATCATCTGGGCATTTACATTAGACACATAAAAGACGAGTCCTGCGAACAAAACAAGGGTTAAAATCCCAATCCATTTTTTCATTTTAGCCTCCTTCTTTATTGGTTTTGTTAATGGAAATATTTCATAGCCTTATGCATTATCCGAAACGGAAAGAAAAAGGATATAGGGTTGATCCTGTATTTTTATGGCCTCTGAACCCTATTGTCCGTTTTGAAATGGACAGGCCAATTGGACGATGCATGGAGGGATCCATAATGATTGCAATCTGCATTGAAAGAAGAAAACTGTTGAAAAGAGTAATCGATATCGAAGTTGTCCCTGAATATCCGATTTCAAAGGATCCAAAGTGGATATTTGGTATCCGCATTTTTCTTCCGGTTCGATCGCAAAAACCCGTCTTTAAACTATGTATAGCCGTTTTTGCTTTTAAAACCAGGTAGATACATTGCATACTACATTGTGGTATGCTTTTTGCACCATCATAATCATAGCCGTCATGTTAGACATCAGATCCATAGCAAGCCCTCATGTGGATCGCCTGGGATAAATCCTGAACGGGAATTGTCGGATCCTCCGGTTCCCATAGGATTGTCCGCATCCAGGCCATCGATCGAAGACCGGTTGATTCCCCTACATTACCCGGTTACGGGGAAAGAGGAGGAAGAAATGAATATGGTTGCCCTTTCAAGATTAAAAAACAGGGCCATAGCCAAATTGGCCACGGGTCATCCATCTCTGGGAAGGAAGCTTGCGGATACCTTTTCACCCATTGAAACGGAGGGGATCCCCTGGACGCCCGTAAACAAGTCCCTAAGTGAAAGCGTGGTGGCGATCGCCACAACGGCCGGAGTCCACGAGCGGCATGATATTCCCTTTGACATGGAAGACCGGGAAGGAGACCCTACCTTCAGGGTCATCCATGCCGACCGATCGGTCAAAGACCTGATGATCACCCATGATTATTACGACCACTCGGATGCGGACAGGGATATCAACATCGTTTTCCCCCTTGAAAGGCTGCGGGAGCTTGAAAAGGAAGGGATTATCGGAAAGGTGGCGGACAGGCATTATGGTTTTATGGGCCACATCCTGGGCAGGCACATCCCGACGCTCATTAACAGGAGCGCCCCGGGGGTGGCCCGCAGGTTAAAGGAGGACAGGGTGGATGTCCTTCTTCTCACACCTGGCTGAGGGATCTGCAACCAGTCCGTGGGACTGATCCAAAGGCGAATTGAAGAGGAGGGCATACCGACTGTCAGCATCTCGATCGTTCGAAGTATAACGGAGAAAATTAAACCACCACGGGTCGTTTTTCTGGACCAACCATTCGGACATCCCCTGGGTGAATCCTTTAACCGTGTCCAGCAAAGGGCAATCCTTCTCACAACACTGAAGGCCCTTTTTTTCATAAAGAGGCCGGGTGAGATCCTGGACCTCACCAATTGGCTGAAAAAAGCGTCATAGAGCGGGCATTCACCCGATGGCGTGCAACATCTCCCCTTCCCGTTTTTTTAAGCACCTCCTTTACCCATTAAAAAGGGGTGGCGTATCCGAAGGTTACTTTGGTTTCAATTTCAGATAGGCCTGTTGTATTTCCTTAAAACGTTTATCCGCCAATGCCCTGAATTCCTCGCCCAGATGCATGACCCTGTCCGGATGGTATTTCATTGCAAGTTCCCTATAGGCCTTTTTTATCTGCTCCGGGGATGCATCTTTGCCGATACCAAGTATTTTCCAAGGATCCTTCTGGCTTCCTTTTCTGTTAGAATGATCCTCTGATTCAGCGGATCCGTCTTCGGACGGTCCATTCCGGTTTCCGTTTTGGTGGGCCTGTCTGTATCTTTGATAGGCGTCAGCATAACTGAATCGTCTCTTCATAGGTGCGTAGAGATATTTCCACAGCAGAAACAATACGATCAGATCATCCAACCAGCCCAAACCGACAAGAAAATCGGGCAATAAATCATAGGGAGAAAGGGCATAGCATATACCGAGAATAGTCAGTAATATTTTTATCATTTTCCCCTCAAAGTTGGCATACTCCCATCCTAACTCCATCTTGTTCAAGATATTTACCGTTATCGTGCCTTGCTGGGAGATTCAAGCCATTTTTTCCCATTCCCCGATATTTGCACCCTACGCGGAAAAGAGTCAATGTTAAGGAGTATTCCATCCTTTTTTCACCCATGTCTTTCATGGCCGTTTATGGTCTATTTTTATACAAGGATATGGATTTCTCCTTCAGTCCGGGATCTTGTCTCAGGATCTGTAACGGACTTCATTGGCCATGCCGTCCACCATGTGGTAGAGATTATGACAGTGATGGAACCACTTTCCGGGATTGTCCGCCAGGAATTCCGTATCCACGTAGTGATGGCGGTCAAACAGGAATGTGTCTTTCTTTATCCACCATTCCGGGGAGAGCTTCGGATTCACGATGCGGAAGAAATGGCCGTGCAGGTGCATGGGATGGGGCATGGGCGTGTGGTTAAAGTATTCAATATGGGTCCATTCCCCCTTATTTACATAGATGTTCTCGGTGTTCGGATAAGCCTCCTTGTCTATGGCCCAGTGGGGCGGGTCGGAACGCCATCGCAGGGGCTGAAATATCATCCCTTCGTCGCTGTTCGGCGGGCCCGGTTCAGGGTATAAGGCTTTGAGATCCTTGTAGTTATTCAGACGTAGGCCGGGGCCGAAATCGGGCGGAACCGGCTCTCCGCTTCTTATCCCTTCATAGAGGACAGGAACCTTTAACCTGCTCTCCCCTATGCCACTGTCCTTAGCGGACAGAAACCAGCGTCCCGGATTATCGGCCACAAACTCCACGTCATAGCGTTCTCCCATGCCTATCCGGAGCACATCCACCTCCTTGGACTGAATCGGATTTCCATCCGTGTGGGTGACCTGCAGGACATGGCCGGCCAGCCGCAGGGAATAAATGGTAGCGGAGGAGACATTTCCCAGCCTGATTTTCACCCGGTCTCCCTTCTTCACCCGGATGGGTTCAATCTCGGGATATACCTTTCCGTTTACGGCATAATTGTCATAAATAGGCTCTAAAAGGTTCTCCCCTCCCTTCTGCCAGCCCTCGCCCCCCATCACACGCCCTTTCATGAATCCTCTGTTCCGCGGCCCTAAAGGGTCCCTGCGCATGACTCTCGCTACACCGCCTTCATCCCTGGTTACCCAGTCTTCCAACAGGAGACTGTATTCCCGGTCGACATTGCCGCGTTGCCTTGCGGGTTCGATGATCAGGGAGCCGTAAAGGCCCTGGTCCAGTTGATACCCGACATGGGAATGATAAATAAAGGTACCGGAAGGTCTTGCCTCGAATTCGTAAACAAAGGTCTCACCCGGTTTGATGCCGGGCTGGGTCAGACCGGGAACCCCGTCCATGGGATTCAGCAGGGGGATGCCGTGCCAGTGGATGGTCGTTTCTTCGGGAAGCTCATTCTTCACAACAACCCGGATAATATCCCCTTCCTTCACTCGGATTTCAGGCCCGGGTATCTGCCCATTATAGGTCCAGGCCCAGAAATCCGGCCCGGCCCCCAGGTTTATCTTTGCCCTTTTGGCCGTAAAATGGAATTCCCTGATATTGCCTGAATCGGCGGCATTGAGGATACGCGCACCTACCCAGGGTGAAAGGCCGAGAGCGGCCGTGGCTCCCAAAGCCGTCCTTAAAAATGTTCTCCTGCTTATTTCCATGTGTTTATCTCCTTTTGATATATTTTCATGAGTCCTGATATCGGAATCCCGGCCTATCCCACATACAATTTCAACAGCACATTGATGACGAGCAGCACGAAGATTGAGGGGAGGATCATGACCTTTGCCCTTGATCCGGAGTCAGGCACAATATCTTCGAGCGCTGCATACCCGCGGCGTATCCCGAAATATAATCCGGACAGCAGGATCAACCCCTGTATAAGAGGGATCCAGGTCGGAAAAAGGGGTTTGAAGGGAAAGTTGGCCGTACCGAAAATGTTCCATCCCAGTCCCAACGGGTCCGAAAGCACGGACAGGATATAGCTGTAATTGATCATCACCGGTGGAAGACTGAAGGCTATCCACGAAAAGATCCCCACGGGAATGAACATATAAGCGAGCCGCAGAATAAGGCTTCGGCCGTCCGCGGGTTTTCCCGAAAGGAGACCGGCTCCTTTTACGGTAAGGGCGAACAAGGAGGGAAAGACCAGCAGAGCGGACCCCCAAATGGAGGCAAGATAGATCAGAAAAGGCATGATTTGCCGGTTTTCCGTCACATTGGCCGCTTCTTTTATAAATCCCCAGGGACCTAACATGGTAATGCTGAAGGCCATGGCGACCACGAGCATAATCATGGCGTTGAACATCTCGTCATATCCCTTGAGGGCCCTATCTGAACCGAAGGGTCTCAGAAAGATCCCCACGTTGTCTTTAGGACAACTTTTTATACACTCCGTGCAAAAACCACAGTAGTTATTCCTGCTCATCTTCCCGGGATACTGTTTCCACGGGCAGGCCCATCCCGAGGGACCCCCTTTGTAACACTCCTTTTCCTTGTGCTTCCTGCAGATATCCGGGTCAATGGCACGGACCCCGGTCATGGAGGACATGGAATAGGTCCCCAGAAATCCGCCCACAGGGCATAGATAGAGACAGAACACCCTGCGTCGGTATATTAGAGATAAAAGAAGACTGATCCCCAGAATCGCAAGGAACAGGAAAGCCGTGGCAACGGGCCGCGTGATCAGGATGATCCCGAAGGAAATCAGGGATAGGAAAAGGATGTTCTGAAGCCAGATATTGTCCAGCCGTTTCGGCCAGTCCTTCTGGAGCCCGGTGAACCGGTGGTGCAGACCCTTAAAAGGTTTTTTAATATATCGTACTGCGCTGAGGGTCCTACGGCTGAGCCATTCGCCGGGCGCCGGAAGCGGGCAGATCATGCACCAGAGCCTTGCCCCTAATGGGACAAAGACGGCCTTTAGGGCGAACCACCAGGCAATCCAGACAAAAATAATGGCGATGTTTCTGTTACCTACGGGACTTCCCCAGAGACTGCTGAGAATAAAGAGATAGAATATGACAAAAGTCGGGAAGATGATCAGAAACTGGAAACTCCTGCGCTTGATAATCCATTTCAACCAGGAAAACCGGTCCAGGAGATTGATCCTCTGGAATCCCCTGAGTCTCCACCCGGGATTGACCCTGAATAACAATAAAAGACTGAATGTGACCCACAATGATAATGAGGCGAAGATATAATAGGGGGTATTTGGTCTCACAATCAGTTCTCCGGTCATGAAAGGATGGAGATTCCCGCAGGTCTGGGTGCACCGGAAGGTGAATTTGCCGGGTTTATCCGCGACGAATTTCACTTCGGAAACCTTATCCCAGTCCGTATGAACCTTGCCTTCGTCATCCTCCCAGTCATATTTCAGGAAATTGATACCCTTCTGTTTTATGATAAGTTCGACGGGGTATCCGTCCAAAAGAAAACCATGGGTTACATCCAGGGAAGTGGGTTTTAAAACGATGGTATCCCCTCTGTTTACCAGGATTCTCGGAGGAGTGTAGCCGTATTTCCGGGCTGTCAGGGGAATGACATGGGTGCGGTTTTCAAACGGTATAAAACGAATGAGCAACGGCAGGGCTATTGCCAGGATAAGGACTGAAAGGATAATGATATAGGAGGTTTTTTTGCTCATAATGGTCGCCGGGATTCTTTTTCCTGCCTGATGCCGGATTCAAATTTTTCACCTTTCCAAAGACGGCGCCCGGGCTTTTCATCCATTGGCTCGCGGATCCGCCTTCGCCTATATGGCCGTTAAATATTCAAAGAGGGCAATGGATTCTTTGCTGTCCCATGATCTTTCTCCTATGGCCTTGCCGATGATCCTTCCTGTTTTATCCAGGATAAATGTGGTTGGGATATGGTATACCCTGAACCTTTTACCGACTTCTCCCGTTGAATCCAGAAGGCCGATAAAGGTGAGTTTATAATCCTGGAAAAACTCCTTTACATGGGAGACCGGCTCCTGGAGGTTAATCGCGATAATGGCGAAGTCCTTATCTTTGAATCTCTGATAGAGCCTTTCCATGGAAGGCATCTCCTTGCGACAGGGGACACACCACGTGGCCCAGAAATTCATGAATAGGATTTTGCCTTGAAAATCGGAGATCCTGACTTCCCTGTTATCCAGATCCCGCAGGATGATTTCCACGGGCTCCACTCCGGCAGGAAGCGGGATTACCCCCGCCTTTTGAAAGAGTTCCCTTGCCTTGCCCCTGTGCATATTCATCATTTTTAAGGAGGATTCCTCAGACATCCCCCGGGCATTCGTGACCGGACTGATGCCGGCCATGGCAATAATGAGAGACGTTAGTATAACGAAGCATTTTTTCACGATCATTCTCCTATATAATTCAATCAGATGCCTTAAAAGGCAAATCTGTTAAGAAACGAGAGATAAGCGGGAATAAGCACGAGTTTGTTGAAAAAGATCAACAGACCGAAAAGGACCATGATCCCGCCGCTGATTTTTTCAATCAGGCCCAGGTGTTTTTTAATCCGGTCCAGCAGGCGGTAACACCCGTTAATGCATACCGCCGCCAACAAAAAGGGGATTCCCAGGCCCATAGAATAGATTATAAGAAGGAGGATTCCCCGGTTTACCGTCTCGAGGGTGGCTGAATAGGTCAAAATAGCCCCTAATATGGGACCGATACAGGGTGTCCAGCCAAAGGCAAAGGACGCCCCGATGATAAACGCCCCCAACAACCCGAAGCGCCTGTCCTTTATGTGGAATTTCGCCTCCCTGTAGAAAAAGAGGGAGCGAATAAGACCCATCTTAAAGAGCCCGAAAAAGATGATAAACAGGCCCGCTATTTTTGTGAAAATGTTTAACCTTGATGTAAAAAAGCTTCCGATCCAGGTGGCCGATGCCCCGAGAAGTACGAATATGACGGTAAAACCGAAAATAAACAGTATGGAATTCAATAGAATGAGCGCTTTTTCTTTGCTCTGGAACTTACCGTCCCAGCCCTGGGTTTCGAATTGCTTTAAAGAGACACCCGAAACAAAAGAGATGTATCCGGGAACGAGGGGCAGAACACAGGGAGAGATGAATGAAATCAACCCGGCAAGGAATACCATATATATCGACACATCTATCATCTTGACTCCATTTCTTGTATCCCGCCCGCATTACGGAAAGAGTTCATGAATCCCTGACGGTTTGTCACTTATAGAGCACCCCGGCTACCCCTCTTTTAAGTTCCAGTTCCAGATTCACATCGCCCTCTGCCGGGACCTCCACCACCTTCTTTATGGTCTTCAGTTTTTCATGCCAGGTCTTTATTAGATATTTCCCGGCGGGGATATCCTCCAGCTCCTTGATTCCATGCCGGTTCAGGTATGGGATATCGGGGATCTCAAAGTGCCCCTTATCATCGGTAATCGCCCAATAGGGGTTTTTCAGCACCAGGATATAGGCCGCCATTTCAGCGTGAACATCACAGCGAAGTTCCACGATACCCGGTTTATCAAAGAGGACAGTCCTGCTTTCCCCCGGATTATAGCTCCCCAGGTTGAACTTTTTGGTCTTTGAAAGGGAGAACACGTTGTGGGCTACCTGGTCATTATTCGGGAAACGGACTGTGGTGCCTACGAGTACAGGC
>CAYTUL010000167.1:0-7994 GCA_964441135.1 uncultured Desulfobacteraceae bacterium
CACAATCAGCCTCCTTATTGGCCTTAATCTTTGCCGCGTAAGGGCTCCAGTCTACGGCATCATCCGGAAATACAACCCATTCACCCACTATGTTGTACCCCAGTCTTTTCAGTTCCTTTCTCATGAATTTCTCAAGCCGGGGATGTATGCCGCCAACAGGCGAGACCATGCAAAGGTTTTTGTATTCCGGGAATCTCTCCTGCAAAACCTTTACCATGGAATAAAAGTGTCCCGGAGCACCTCCTGTACCGGAGAATGTATAGGGCTGGCCCGGACCAATTTCTTCAGGGGTATAGGTGTGATAGCCCAGGACATTTAATACCTGATTCTGGGTAACTATCGGTCCGGTTGCCCTGGCGAAGAATGCGGCAGGTCCAAGGATGAACTTAACCTTCTTGTCATAGACTAAGGCATTAGCCGCAGCCGCCACGCCGTCAATGCTGCTTTTTCCGTCTTCAACAACAAGCTCAATCTTATATGACTGACCTTTAACGGTAATGCCACCCCTCTCATTTATCATATCCGCTATTACTTTGGTCTCATTTAACGATGTGGTATCCCAGCCTGAGAACCAACCGGTTAGAGAGTGGAGCACACCAATCTGCAGTGGCTTCATTTCCGCGTGACCGGCAACCGACACGCAGAACGCGAATACCATGATTATCCACACAAACAATGCCTTTTTCATTTTTCCACCTCCTCCATTTTCATGATTCAAAATGAATGATAAGAACTTGCTTTGCCCATAAACAAATTAATGTAATGATAAAAGCCTAATTTTAAATGATAATAACTTATTTTTCCTATAAACACTATATGAATATTAGTATTGTGTCAAGGCAAAAATGATTGGACTAAAAAGTGCAATGGACCTACTACCGCGCGTTTTCCCTCCTTTCCCATGTATGGTGAAAAATGTGAAACCTTGAAAACACCCCGGGTCTGTGATTCTCCTCACCTCCTTTCTTTTCAATCAGAGATCAGGATAAGCGCTTTCCCTTACGCCCAGCGCCTTGAGCCCCGAATCCTGAAAATTTACGCAAGTATTTCCGCGATCTCTTTCATATTTTTAACTCTCTCCAAATCGAGGATCATATTCATGAGTCCATCAACCCTGTCCTCCCCCAGGACCTTCTTTGAATAGCGTGCACAATCCTTGAACTTCGCCGTTAATTCCTCATCACTCATAGGGTTCTTAGGGTTGCCGTAAGGGATATCCTCTCGCTTGACAAAGGAATCCCCATCATGGGTCTTTACCTCGACGATACCCGGACCGATGGCGTCATCGAATAGATGGGGATCAAAGGTATAGGTGGTTTTTCGTGCAATCCCGATGACTTCCTGATCCTTCAGGTTTTCCTGCAGGAAGTCTTCGATGATAACCCTTCTTTTGGCAAACACAAGGCCCATTACAAAGGGTAAAGATAATTTGGCCTGTATACTGCTCTCAGGCCTTTGTTTCGTCTCCGCGGGTGTAAAAAGATAGTCTCTCCCAAACTTCCCAACGGTTGCGACGATCTCTTTAATGTCTCCGGGTTTGACGTCATGTTCGGCGGCAATATCCAAAGCGGCCCTGACATGGGTATGCGCGACCCTGCAGCAGGGCCATGCCTTTAGACCTACTTTTATATTCCAAAACTCTTTTCCAAGGTTTGAGGTCAGGGAAGACGAGTCATATTCGTCGTTGTAGAAGATTTTATACAGGATTTCGATACCGTTTTTGCAGGCGCGAATGCCCTTTTTTGCCATGAGGGCCGCAAGCACGCCCTCTCTGTTTCCAAAACCGTCCCGGATGGCCCTTATTTCCGAATCCGGAGAATTCAGGGATTCGGTTATCCCAAAGGCCCTGTCAACGGATATGCCGAAGGCATTGATCATCTGTTCCGTTGTCATACCCAACAGCTTACCCGCCACCGCAGAGGCGGAGAACACGCCGAAAACCGGGACGGAAAACCATGGATAATCCTCCCCGACCCGACCCTTGGGCGCTGCCGTAAGCCTGACGGCGAGGTCCACTCCCAGTGCAACGGCCGTAATAAACTCTTTGCCGCTTACGCATCCCATCTTCTCCGCAACGGCAAAGCCGGCTGGAAATGTATGACTGGAAGGGTGATTCGGAAATTCGTCAACAGTATCGTCATAATCCATGGGATGACACAACGAGCCATTGACAAAGGCGGCCATCCAGCAGGGTGCCTTTCCTCCGAAACCGATGATGGTGCTTTCCTTTACTCCTCCCCCTTCCCGGGTGATCTCTTCTAGGACCTGACATCCCCGTTCAAGACTGCTTGGAGGAAGCATTACCCCAAGGGTATCCAGGAGATGCCTCTTGGTTTTTTCTATGACCTCCGGAGGCAGATCTTCATATTTGGTTTCAACGATATGCCTTGCCAGTTTTTCCGTGTATCTCATGACCGCTCCATCTCCATCAGCCTGTTATTCGTTCAAACCACAGGTCATGCTTAAAAGTATTGGCATGTGTATATAACCATGGGGAAATAGGAGTTACTCTCTGTTATCCGATCATGTTCCTCTTTTCAAGACGATATCTATTTCCTTCGTTGCCAGTCATCTTGAAAAGAAGAACATGATCTCTCGTATTAAAAGATCCTATTTCAACATCATTGAACGTTGCCACACAATTATTTTCTAAACCTTTTTTACGTGCGGCTCATCTTCTCTACATAGGGCGATTTTGTGACCACATCAAAATATTGAATGGTTGCATCCGGGATAACGGCGGCTCTGGCGCCGTCCGGATAATCGGATTCGAGGATCGCGGTTACATCGTCCCATGTTTTGGCCCATACAATGGATCCCGGAGGGGCAAACCAGTCGATACTTGCCTTATTCTTATAGGGCATTTGCACGATGAACTTCTTGACCTTTTGCGAGAGAGACGGATCCTTCCACAACCTGCCCGTGATATGATTTCCAAAACGCCTCCGTAGATAGTGACATACTTCGCCGCCGGGATTATTGGTTATCATCACCAGGGTGCCGCCTGAATCCGGCAGCAGGGACTCGGCAACCATCGTCCCGATCACGGTTTCATTGACCTTGCCGTAGCAATTTGCAACCACCACATCCGGTCTATCCGGGCTGGGACTCAGATAGTGATCCTTGGCCAATTTGATGCCCTCATAGAATTGGGCAATGGGATCCCCGACAAACAGGGCTGTTGTATCCCGTTTCATATTGACGATGGCGTCGATCTTCACATCCAATCCCGACATCCTGCAGGCCTCTTCAATATCAAGGAGCTGGGCATTGTCTTCATACCTCCCCAGGCCTGTATTCGCATCAATACCGGTTTCCCTGGCACGGTTCCGCACGGGACCATGGTTGTTTGCTATGGACTCGATAGAGGCGATGCCGGGCAGCACGATCTTTCCCCCTCCGCTGAAGCCCGTATTAATATGGGGTAACAAGGCCCCGATGCCTATCTTGAAATCCGCGTTTACAAATTCGGTATTCAATGAAACAGGCGTGCCCCGGCTGGTCATGCCAATATAGGTACAATTCTCGTATATATTATGGTTGTAAACGTTAAAACGGGCTATGATATCCTCCCCGAGCTTCTTGGCAAAATCAAAGGCGGTAAGCGGACCGTGGGTCCCTAACGCGCATATAAATTGTATATGGTCCTCGCCGACCCCCGCCCTAATGAGCTCATCTATGACAAAGGGGACAATTTCGGCCGCTCTGGTAGGGCGGCTCATGTCATCGAAGAGAATGACCACATTTTCCTTGCCCCTGGCCAGTTCCCTGATAGGTTTACAGCCGATAGGGTTGTCAAATGCCCTGCGAAATCCCTGGGGCCCGAGCTTCTGTGCCTTGTGCCCGTGCATATGGTGTACCGTTACTTCCCAGTTTTCCGGAAACCGGAGATCCGCTTCGATATCTCCCCACCAGGCTAACTGGGGAACCATGACGCCATTCATTATCTTACTCACACTCATTTCCTCATCTTTTAACCCTTGAATCGTAAACCTGGAACCTTGAATTCCTATAATTTGCGTAAAACGGCCCGGCCAAATTCCGTCGTCGTTGTCCGGCCTCCCTGATCCCGGGTCAGGGATTTCCCTTCAAGGTATACATCGGCTACAGCTTTTTCCAGGACACCGGCCTCCTCCTCCATCCCGAAATATTCTAACATCATCTTGACGGAAAGGATCATCGCCGTGGGATTAATTACATTTTTTTTTGCGTACTTGGGTGCCGATCCATGAACCGGCTCAAAATAAGGCGTTTTGCCGCCAAGGCAGGCACTGGGAGCCATTCCCAAACCACCTACAAGCTCGGCGGCTTCGTCGGACAGGATGTCTCCGAACATATTTGTCAGAACAATGACATCCATTTCCCCGGGGTATCTCAATATCCTTCTACACATGTCATCGATATAGAAATGCTCATAATGGAGATCCGGATGCTGTTTTATCTCTGCCTCCACCATGCTCCGGACCAGACCGCAGGACTCCCGCAATACATTGGACTTGGTCGAGAGCGTCAACTTACCGGGGTAGCCCCTTTCCTTTCTCTTTTCGGTAAATTCACAGGCATATTTTATCATGCGGTTTACGCCACGTTCGGTAATGATCCGGATGGCGAACTTTCCGCTGCCATAATCAACAAATCGCCTCCCTAAGAGGCCATCTTTCCATTCAGGCCACTTTTCAGCCAGTTGGGATATATCCCCTTCACGGCCGGGGGGATAAAATCCTTCGCTGTTTTCCCGCAAAATGATCATATCAATCCCTTCGGGATCCCTTAAAGGGCTCTTTGTTCCCGGATAATACCTGATTGGCCTGATATTCACATAATTATCAAAGTCCCATCTTAAAAAGTCCACAATTTCGCTGCTGAAGGAGCCGGCGGCTCCAAATAAAACCGCATCGGCCTCTTTACAGAGGGTCTTCGTCCCCTCGGGAAACGGGGTACCGAATTCCTTGATAGCGGATTCACCGCAGGGAGGTTTCAGGATCTCAAACCCCAATTGCATAGTTTCCAGGATATGGAAGGCCACCTCGGTAACCTCGGGACCCACGCCATCCCCACCTAAAACCACTATCTTTTTGCTCATCTGTCCTCCAACAAGGGTTTCCCTTGCCATTCGATGCGATTGATCAGGTCTCCATCTGTTTCCTGATTGTGGAGACACCAATGGTGAAGGCCTCGAGGTTCAAAGCGAGTTTTTTCTCCTGAAAGGCTGCCCTTAACCGACGTTTAAACGCCTCCTCCTCCAAAGGTATCAGTTCACTGCCCACGAGAGTTCCTGCCATCACCATGTTGGTCAACAGGGGGGCCCCTAATCCTATCGCTATATTAGAGGCATCTATACACCAGGCCTTCTGGGAAAGCTCGCTTAAACCCCGTTTAATATTTTCCAGCGGGGGATATTCAATTTCCCCGACGGCTACGGCCATGGGATGAACCGGTCTGATATTGGTAATCACGAATGTCTTCGGATTGCCGTATATGCCCAACATCCTCAATGATTCCACCGGCTCCAGTCCCAGGATAATGTCGGCCCGAGCTTCCGGAACGATGGGGCCATACTGGGTTTTTTTAGATATTCTCAAGTGGCTGGCAACCGAACCACCGCGCTGGGAGGCCCCGTAGGTTTCACCGATGGTGACCCAATAACCTTCTTCTAACATCCCCTCCCCGAGCAACTTCGAAATCAATATATTGCCCTGCCCGCCTACACCCGTAATGATTAGATTGAGAGGGTCTTTCCATTCCCCGCTCATCCATTCAACTCCTTGAAAATCGCACCTTGAGAACAGATCTCGACACAAACGCCGCAACCGCTGCAGACGGCCTCGTCTATCATGGCTTTCCCTGTATGCCTGTCCCAGATTAATCCCGGGCATCGGAACAGACGTGTACAGAACCTTCCGCAACCGCACGATTCCCCCACGCACTTATCCGGATTGACCCGTACCCTGTAGAGGGGTTTTTCCCTCCTGGCCCTGATAAGGCTGCACTCTCTCCTTGAAATGAATACTCTTGGTCCGCCCTCCTTGCATAACAGGTCCAATATCGTCTCGGTGGTTCCTTTAATATCATAGGGATCGGTAACCGCTGTCGGCACTCCCAGGGCGAGGCATAATTTTTCAATATCGATGGGAGGCGAGGGATCACCCATGGCATTCGTACCTATCCCTGGATGGGGTTGAAACCCTGTCATGGCCGTGCCCGCATTATCCAGGACAACGAGGATCAAATCCGACCGGTTGTGGACGGCATCAATGAGTGCGGGGATTACGGCATGGAAAAAGGTGGAATCCCCGCAAACAGCCAAGACGGGTTGGTCAAACCCTAAATGGGTCAGGTTCCCCAGCCCGGAAGCGATGCCGATCCCGGAACCCATGGCATGAACGGTTTTTATCTGGGAATAACCCGTAGAAGTTAGCGCCATGCTATAGCATCCGATATCACCAACCACGAAACCGTCACGGCCATCGAGTCTCAGGGCATCCTTGATCGCCCAGAAAGTGGTTCGATGAGGACATCCGGGACAGAACTGTAATTCCCTTGGAAAAATACTTTCTTTTGAAATTTGCTCAGCCCTCATCCGGTAATCTTCGCCTCTCGGGGTATAGTCAAACCCTAAAATTCCGGTGATCGCCTTGATGACGATATCGGCATTGATTTCACCGAAGGGAGGAATATGCCCTGAGGTCTTTCCATAGAACCTCCATTTCCTGCCCTGATCTAAATCTGCTGAAAGTTCCTTTATATTGGTCTCTAAAAAGGCATCGGTCTCCTCTATGACCAGGATTTTTTCAACCGACCCCATGACTCCGGCTATTAGTGCCCTGGGCAGGGGCCATGTTGTGCCCAATTTTAGAATGCCTATGGAATCTTCTCCGGACAGCATCTCGACCGCTTCTCTCGTATAGAGCCAGCCGCTTCCACAGGTAATGATCAGCAGTTCAGGGTTTTCGCCTCCCACGTACCAATTAAAAGGTGATTGCTCATAGATCTTACTGATTTTAGAGAGATTCCGGTGTAATTTCTCATGGAATTCAGGCGGCGATGTCGCTGCGATGCTTGCATAGGGTCTTCGCGAGATATCGAAGCGGGCCCGGTCTTTCCTGGAAGGCAGTTCCCCCAGCTCCACATTCCCCCGGGCATGGGATATCCGCGTGACGCTTCTGAGGAGACATATGTTGGATATCTCCTCCGAGAGGTCAAAGGCCCATTTTGTCATGTCCTTTGCTTCCTGAAAAGTCGCGGGTTCTAAGAGAGGCAAATCCAATACTCTGGCTATATGCCTCGAATCCTGTTCATTCGTACTTGATATGCCCCCCGGGTCGTCGCAGACTACAAGGACGAGACCTTTATTGACGCCTGTTAAATTCAGATTCCCGAGAAAATCCAATGCCACATTAAGCCCGTTTTGTTTCATGGCGGACAGTGCCCGGATATTCGCAAAGGATGCCCCGGCAGCGATTTCCAGGGCCACCTTTTCATTTACCGACCATTCAACATATATGTTCAATTCCTTTGCCGCGTGTGCCAGTGTTCCAATGATTTCCGATGAGGGGTTTCCCGGGTATGCGGTGGCAACACCTATGCCCGCTTCCAGGGCCCCGCGGGCAATGGCCTCGTTCCCCATCAATAATTGCATGGTCCCGGCTTTATGTTCCGTTGCATTCGGCATTGAAGAGGTCTCCCCTAAGGCTGCCCGGTAATCAATTGTTTGATTGACCCGGTATGACCGGTTAGATACATAAGGTCATCCATGCTTCCGGTCTTTTTCATGATATTATTTATAGCATTCTTTCTCTTATTATTGGATGCTGTTTCAAGGCGACTTAGATTTTCTTTTGGTATTTCTTTTGTTTCAATCAGACCCTTTTTTTCGGCGCCATCCACGATTTCCATGCCTTCTGGAGTCCGGATGATGACCGTGTTCCATTCGGAGAATTCTCCTCGACCGCTTCCCACCGAGATATCGGCAAATTCCGCTGTAAGATCATGGC
>CAYTUL010000168.1:0-7963 GCA_964441135.1 uncultured Desulfobacteraceae bacterium
GGTAGAGGTAGAGCCCCTTATCGGTCTTTTCGCGAACACCTTGGTGCTTCGCACAGATCTAACCGGCAACCCCCGTTTTATAGATCTCATGAAGATGGTCAAAGAGGATACTCAAACTGTTTATGAGCATCAGCATATTCCCTTTGAGCTGTTGGTCAAGGCCCTGAATCCCGATCGTGCGTTAAGTCATAATCCTCTATTCCAGTTGATGTTTATGCTGGATAACAACCAGAAACATCATAATTCTTCTCATGATTTGCCTATCACACCCTTTACCGTCGATTATCCTGTGAGTAAATTCGATTTAACCCTACGTCTTTCTGAAATCGATGAAGGTCTATCTGCCGACTGGGAATATGCAACGGATCTGTTTAATGAGGTCAGCATAAAAAGGATGAGTCATCATTTTTCCGTCCTTCTCAGGAGTATTATTGCGAATCCCTATGCACCTATTGATGAGTATCCCCTACTGATGCCCAAGGAACAGTGCGAATTGCTGGCAGACTGGTCGGAAGATGATGGAATTTATCCTCAGCATTCATACATCGTGCTGTAATGAGATATCTTAAATATATGGACAACCTGGAATGATGGAGTAGTGGAGTAACGTCAAGATATCGATAAAATAGCACTCCATGACCGCCTTACCCTAATAAAATCTCATAAGAAACTGAACCGGCTCATAAATTTGTTAATAAGAGATAAATGGTCATGAGGAAGGTATGAACCTGCCACTATTCAGAAAATCGGCGATTGATCAACAGCGGGAGCGCCTGCATGGTGAGCTCATATTGACACAGCCGGTATCATTCACGCTGATCATTTTCTTTTTAACCTGTATTATTGTGGTGGCCTTGGCGTTCCTTATTATGAATGATTACTCAAAAAAGGAGAGCGTATTCGGATACCTTGTGCCGGATAGAGGAGTGGTCGATATATTTACACCCCAACAGGGCCTATTGCTGCACATGAATGTATTTGAAGGAATGCCCGTGGGAGAAAACGATAATCTCTTCAGCGTACTCATCGATCAGAGCGTCATGGGCGGCAAATACATCGGCAGGCAGCTCCTTGACGAATTAAATACACAGGAAAAATATCTAAGGAAAAAATTAGAGCTTGAGAAAGAGCGGGTTTCCACTGAACTCCTCCGGCAGGAAGGGAAAGGGATAAAAACAAAAAAAGAGATTGAACAGTTGCAGGAATCAATAGACATTCAGAAGAGAATATTGGAAGTAGAATCCGAAGCCTACTTACGAGTCCGAAAAATGTTCAGAAAAGGCCTGATTGCCAGTACGGACGTGGAAAACGTCTACAGGCGATACCTCGAACAAAAAAAACAATTACAAGTTCTTGCCATGAATATGGAAACGGCGGTTTCCAATTTCGATGAGATAACCATCAACATAAAGGCATTAAAAATAGATAGTGAGCGGGAAATGATCAATATGGAGAGCGAGCTATCCGAGATAGCCAAACAACGTGCAACCATTGAAGGCAGAAGGCAGATCGTGGTCCGATCGCCCATAAGGGGACGAATAAGCTCTATTGTGGTCAGCGCAGGTCAGCGGCTTAATCCATCAATGCCCTTATTTTCCATCGTTCCCGAACATTCCCTGCTCGAAGCACACCTGTTTGTCCCAACACGCGCAATCGGCTTTCTGGAAGAAGGGCAATCCGTAAACATTCGATATGATGCCTTTCCTTTCCAAAAATTCGGTATGTACCCCGGCCATATCACCAAGATAGCCAAAAGCATTATATCGCCCAAGGAGATACCGGTCAGCGTACCCATTCATGAGCCGGTATATATGGTTGTGGCGACTTTGAAAAGCCAAAGTATCAATGCCTATGGAAAGGAGGCCCTGCTAAAGCCGGGAATGATACTATCTGCCGATGTCATTCTCTCTAAGCGTTCATTATTTGAATGGCTGCTCGAGCCTCTATACAGTCTTAAAGGGAGATTATAGATGAACGCCCTGAATTTCAAAGGCCGGTATCAGCTACCGAGTATTCTTCAGACAGAACAGACAGAGTGTTCCTTGGCATGTCTCGCGATGGTATCAACATACTATGGCCATAAAATTGATATCCATACAATGCGTAACAAATATGCGATATCTCAGCACGGCATAACCCTGAAAACCATGATGCAGATTGCGGACAGAATGCATCTATCTACCAGGGCCCTGAGGTTAGACATCGACGAGATGGACAAGCTTAAACTGCCTGCAATATTGCACTGGAAAATGAACCATTTTGTGGTTCTTAAGAAGGTGAAGACAAATAAGGTCATCATTCATGATCCGGCCGTGGGCGTTCGATCCGTCGATATGGGGGACGTCAATAAACATTTTACCGGAGTTGCCTTAGAGCTTTCACCTACAAGCGTATTTAAAGAGGAGAACGAAGAAAGAAAGTTGCGGCTTACACAACTATGGAGCAGGGCGATAGGACTTAAAAGAGGATTGATTCAGATAGTCATCGCATCCCTTGTGCTCGAGATATGTGCTATTGCCATGCCCTATCTTTCTCAGATCGTCATCGACGATGTTTTAGTAAGCAATGACTATGACCTTTTAAAGATCCTGGCCATAGGATTCTGTATGCTTATTATTATCCGGACGCTCACAAACGTGATCCGCTCTTATGTCATCATGCATTTCAGCAATACCATGAGTTTTCAATTTGCAGTAAATATTTATCGCCACCTTTTGCGGTTGCCCGTCGATTATTTCGCGAAACGCCATATAGGCGATATCGTATCACGATTTAACTCAACGGAAAGAATAAAAGATTTTTTGACCTCGGGCATTGTTGCGGTAATCATTGACGGTATCATGGTTATCGGGACACTGACAATGATGTTTATTTACAGTAAGAAGCTGACGGTCGTGGCCCTAATAGCTATCCTGTTATACGCTATCGTGCGTATGACGACCTATCGATATATGCGGCTTAAAAATGAGGAACTCATCGTGGCCGGCGCGATTGAAGACACGAATTTTATGGAAAATGTACGGACAATACAGGGTATCAAGCTGTTCAATAAAGAGACGGACAGGATATCATTATGGCAAAACCATTTTGTGGATGTCATAAACGCGGGCATCAGGGTCGAAAAGTACAGTATATTGATCCGATGTATCAACGGCCTGCTCACGGGTCTGGAAACCGTAATTATCTATTACCTGGGGGCGATGGCCGTGCTGAACAATGTATTGTCGATAGGGATGTTAATCGCATTCGTTGTGTGGAAAGATAATTTTTATTCAAAAGCCTTTACATTAATGGATAAGGTAATCGAATTCCGGTTACTGGATCTGCACTTGTCGAGGCTTTCGGATATCGTCTTTACGAAAGAGGAGCAAAAAACGGACGGGATAGGCCTTCCACCGCGAGAAGTTTGCCTTGAAGGATTACTTGAGGTTAAAGACCTGGCTTTTCGATACTCCGAAGACCACCCGTTTCTATTCAGAAATGTAAACATTGATGTAGAGCCCGAGGAAACGATATCCATCATAGGCCCATCCGGGTGCGGTAAATCCACTTTAATCAAGGTCATGTTGAGCCTGCTTTCTCCTTCCAAGGGTGAAATCAAACTTTTTCATGTAGATATCAGGCAGATGGGCCTGAGACATTACAGGTCAAGAATCGGGGCTGTTTTACAGGATGACGGATTGTTAACCGGAACCATAGCGGATAACATATGTTTCTATGATCAGAACCCGAACCGGGAAGTTATCGAATATGCCGCGAATCTGGCCGCTATTCACAGAGATATACGTGCGATGCCGATGCAGTATGATACACTCGTGGGCAATATGGGGGTTGCTCTCTCGGGTGGACAGATTCAGAGGATATTGATTGCCAGGGCACTGTATATAAACCCTGTATTGCTGTTCCTGGACGAGGCGACCAGCCACCTGGATCTGGAAACCGAAAAGCTGGTGAACAAGGCCCTCAGGCAGTTGAAGATGGCACGGATCATTGTGGCCCATAGACCGGAGACGGCCAAGCTTGCGGATCGTATTTTTCAATTGACCCCCCAGGGTTTAATGAACGTCTCATCAAGCCAATTTGACAGGAAGCTATTCAGCATAGCAAATGAAAATCTCATACGCATCTAAGTTATTCGTGGACATACAGGAAATCGAAAACCTCTTGCAATATCTGAAAAATAGCGGGATTCGTATATCGGTAGACGCCAATGACCTGGTTCTCCGGGTGGGTGAAGCCGGTTTGGACCGGACTGTAAAGGAAAAGATCCGTCAAAATAAATATGCCATTTTATCCTACTTAAACAGATATGGGAATCAGCCTGCAGGGGCACCGGATAAAGATCATACCGCGGTATTTCAAAATCGAAAATCAATAAGGTCACAGGCGAGTCCCAGTCCCGGAAAGTATGGCGATGAATGTCATCGACCGCTCATCACCTATTTTGAGAACTGGTGTTCCATTTCTCCTGAATCTGTTGCACTGGAATGTAATGGACAAACAGTAGACTATTTTCATCTGAATCAAAGAGCGGATAGTGTGGCTGTCGAGCTATTATCCTATAGCCTTCGACCCGGTGAAAAGGTCGCCATGTTCATGGATAGATCCATAGACATGGTGGTTTCACTATTGGCCCTATTTAAGATCGGCGCCATATATGTGCCTGTAGATCCTGACTATCCTAAGGAAAGAATACTGTACCTGTTAGAGGACTCGGATGCAAAGGCGATTTTAATACAGGATCATTTGGAGATGAGACTGCCTGGGACATATGCAACCGTTATCAGTGTGGATGACATGCCGACGAAAAATGATCCCTATACCAATAGTCTGCAGAGACAGCCATCAGGACATAACCGCGACATGAACGGCTCCGCCTATATCATATATACTTCTGGATCCACGGGCATTCCCAAAGGAGTCGAGATCAGTCATCTGAGTTTAAGTCATGTCATGATGCAGGTGGTTAATGAGCTGGATCTCGATAAATCGGATATCTTTCTGGCAATGGCGAGCATCAGTTTTGATATATCCTTATTTGAGCTGATAGCCCCTTTGATGATCGGCGCTAAAGTCATCTTATTGGATGATCATCAATGTAAAGACGCTGCCTATATATCGGATACGGTGAACAGGAAGAAGGTCACGGTACTCCAGGCGACTCCGGCAATGTGGACACTCCTCAACCACTATCACTGGCATCGATCCTCCAGGGATATTAAAGTCATATCGACGGGGGAAGCCCTTTCAAAGGAATTGGCGAAGGAGATTGTAAGAAGAAACGACAGGTTGTGGAATCTATACGGCCCGACCGAAACGAGCATCTGGGCCACGGTTAAAAAAATAAAAGGGGAAGAGGATATGACCGGGGGCGGAACGTGGGCGGCTATAGGCCGGCCACTTAAGCACTATAAAACCTATATATTAGACAAGCGACTTGAGCCGGTTCCGGTCGGGGTTTTAGGTGAATTATACATCGGAGGTGTTGGATTATCAAAAGGATATGTAAATAAAAAAGATCTGACTGAAGAAAGATTTATCGAAATCCAATTCAACAATAATCACGTGGAACGCTTATATCAAACGGGTGATCTGGTACGCTTTTTACCGAATCGGGATATCGAGTATGTAAGAAGGATAGACGATCAGGTAAAGATCAACGGCTACCGGATTGAACCGGGTGAAATAGAATCGATATTAAAGATGCATTTCTCGGTAAGCGACGCGGCAGTGAGTGTGATAAAACTGACGAAAACCGGAATCAGTGCAATAGTCGCCTACATTGTGCCAAAAAGAGACGCGCCGAATAAGAGTGGTGAAACCCTGAATAAATATTTAAGCCGATATCTTCCCGCTTATATGCTGCCTCACCGGTATATGTTTATAGAAAAGATTCCTCTTTCCAGGGGTGGAAAAGTAAATCGGAAATTGTTACCAGTACCGATAATCACCGATGAGGGAGATTATATCGAGCCCAGAGATGAAATGGAAAAGACAATAGCCGGCATATTTTGCGATATACTGGAGATTAAAAGGATAGGCATATATGACAGCTTTTTTGATATGGGTGGAAGCTCCATGCTGGCCGCCACACTCATTATACCGATCAATGCCCGATATGATCTGAATATATCACTTAACGAGCTATTAAGCGTCCCCCCAACCGTGAACAGCGTCGCGACTCTAGTGCGAGACCGCGTTTCGGCGCGCCCGCCATAACAGATCAGTGATGTATGACGATCACAGGGCGGGCTTGCCACGACAACTTGTCCCGTCGTAGACTTGGCGAAGCGGGAAGCCTCGGCGACGTCAGGTCATTTAATCGCCGTTTTCGGAATCGTCCAAAACCTGTTCGAGACGAATTGATAAACTATAAGCGTAGGAGGTTATTATGAACAATAGAATCATGAATCCAATCGGTGAAAATGCATTTTCTCAAATATTGTTGAATCTGCTGGATAAATACTATAAAGTCTTGAATGATCATGATATAGAAGGCATTCTGGATATGATACATAGGGATTCACCTGCTCAGTCACCCACGAAACAGGTACTGGACGGGCTTTTCAATACCTATAGATTGAATAATGTCCTCTTGGGCACGAAAAACATGTTTATTGACGATGATTATGTCTATTTAAGAATGAAACAAAAAACAACCAGGATAGAGGGACCCGAGTTTAAGGATAATATTTCCGACTCACTGGTTGTTTTCAGGAAGGAAGAACGAAACTGGAAAGTATGGAACATCATGACATTGGATGTAGAATTTATTTAGCAGGGATGAACACCACTCTTTCGAAGGAGGCGTAGAATGATCCATAATAAAAGATCCATTTCGATTGCGTATTGTGTCGGATGCCTTATCATTATGGCCTTTGGTACACCTGATTACGCCTCAGCCGGGAAACCTGCTGGGATCATCACTGAGGCGAGTATTAAGGCCATGGTAGAAAAGGCGGAGCCGCTCATCGAAGAGATCACCGGAAGAGAGTTTAAGAACGAGATAATATGCAAACTGGTAAAGAGGGATGTGGTCAGGGATGTATTGACCGAGGAGCTTCGCCCTCAATTGAAAAACCTGCTTAAGGGTGCTGGGGATGATATAATTGCCCGACAGGCGGAAACAGCCGCTCACATGATGAGCCAGTTCCTGCTTGGAAAATACTCTTACCTGAAAAATGAAATGTATATCATCCCTGATAATGTGAAATCCCAGGTAGAGACCCTTGAAATCGAGGATGAATTCTTCGAGGATTTTGTGTTTCTTGTTGTCGCGCACGAGATGGTCCATGTGCTTGATGATCAGCACTTCAACCTGTATAAAAAAATGACCGCTCTGGCCGATGCGGAAAAGTTGCAGGCCCTAAATGCGCTTATCGAGGGGCACGCCGTGTATACAACCAAAAAGATTGCGGACCTGCTGAAGTTGTCCGAGCCGGCCTATAAACTCTCGGTAAAATCCGCCGCGGGCATTATGGATGAAAACAACCGCATGCAGCAGCAGATCTATCACAACATATATGAGAACGGCGCTGCGTTCATCGAGGCGATTATTGATAAGGAAGGACCGGCCGTCGTTGCGAAGGCGTTCGCATCGCCACCCGGTTCCACGCGGGAGATTATTCATCCCGAAGAGTATTTGAGCCCGTCGGCTCATAGCAGCCTGGATTGTGAAATGCTACTCGAACAGGTCACTGATAAGCTGCCTACCGATGGCATGCGCATACAAACAATAAGAGTCGGCCCCATGACCCTGAGCGCCATCCTCGTGTCCTTAGGGATATCCGAGGGAGAAGCAAACGCTCTCGCGGCGGACTGTCTCAGCGGCGCCATTATCACGGCTGTCAAGCCGTTGTTAAAACCCCGCATAGTGGCCGCATACGTCCTCAATTTCATACATAAAGAGTCTGTTGGCACGCTACTTGATCTGGTGAAAAAGCTGAATAAATCGGATGAAGAT
>CAYTUL010000169.1:0-7962 GCA_964441135.1 uncultured Desulfobacteraceae bacterium
CCATCACGGAAAGCTACGTGAAAGGCGGCGAAATCCATGACTGCATCTACCAGAGGGGTCAGCAGCCGCCCGGTGTTGTGGTCATGCCGAAAAATACCGGAGAAGTGCAGAAGATTGTAAAGATATGCTTCCGGTACCATCTCCCATATACCCCCATCGGGGCATTCTGGGGGGTCCACTGCGGCGGCAAGGTACCCTTTCATGTTTCCATCGATCTATCCCGGATGCGTGACCTCGACTGGGACGAAAAGCATATGGTGGCCATAGTAGGTCCCGGCCTCATACACTCCCCCCTCCAGGCGGAGGCCCAGGAGAGGGGCCTTTATACGATGACACCGGGAGGGGGCAGCCAGGCGGCCGTGATCGGGAACATGTTAACCTGTAATTATTCTCCCCTCAACTACCGGCTGGGATTGGCCACCCGCCGTATTCTCGGGGTAGAGTGGGTATTGCCGGACGGGGAGGTCATCACCCTGGGCTCCCTGACCAGCACGGATGATCCCTATTGGGGGGAGGGTCCCGGACCGGATCTAAGGGGCCTATTGCGGGGCTACCTGGGATGGTGGGGCAAGGTCGGTATTATCACGAAGATGGCCATAAAGATGCATCCCCTGTTCCTCCCCGAGAAGATGATCCCTGTTGAAAGGGGGATGCGCAGCACCCTCCAGTTCCCTGATAACCGGATCAAATGGTATAATTTCAGGATGCCTTCGGAGGAGGCCATGCAAAGGGCCATGAGGGAAATCTCTCGTTGTGAGATAGGCGCGGCCGTCATGCGGGTGCCTACCATCTGGCGGTACAGGGCCAAGTCCAGGTCAAGGGAAGACTTCTGGAGTAAATGGGAACCGGATGAAAAAAAGATTCGGGACAGCAGGGCCACCTCATCCATCTGCAGGGTCCTGTTAATAGGATATACGAGTGAACAACAGCTTAAATACGAGGAAAAGGTCCTGATGCAGATCATGGATGAGCTCGGCGGACAATTGGGGCGAACCCGGCAGTCGGACCAGTCCTGGATTAAAAACGCCGATTCGGCGGGCATGTGGTGGCCTGCCGGGGGATATGTCTCCGTCGAGTTCGTTGTAGAGACCCTTGAACACTCCTTTGCAAGGGGGCAGACCCTCCTGAAGGAGAAGGAGACCAAATTCACCCCGCCTCTCGTGGATGAATACGGGGAGGAAGGGTGGATTCAAATGACGGACATGGGGCATACCAGCTATTTTGAGTTCCTGATTCAATGGGACCCGGAACATCCCATGGGCAAGTATGAGTCCGGGGAGTACAAGGCCTGGGAACACTGGGTGGCCAGCCAGAGGACGGCCATCGACAAGGGACAATACACGGCAAACATCGGAAGCCTGAGTGTCATGGGCCTTACGGGTCCCGAATTCGGACCGAATTATGGAAAGATCTATGACGAAGTCAGGCAGGCTGTGGATCCCAAGGATATCAGCAACCCACCCCTTGACCTCCATGACAGGGTGATCGAGGAGTTCGCACCGCGTTGGATGAAAGACTATAATTTCAAGACCTGGAAAGACCTGATGTACGGCGGAAAGGAGTGGTGGAAGGTCCTTACGAGCAGGGGCATAGAATGGAGGGATTGTCTTCCGGAATGGTACTGGGACAGGGACGACAAGGAGATCGGATAGAATCATCCCTTTCATGGCCCTTTATGCATAAACGGATCAGCTTATTTAAGGATCTATAGGCTATCTTAGGTAAATATCAGGGCCCGGAGGACCCGGCTTTGCTTTACCCCTAAAAGGGGGTGCCATATCGCATCATTTGACTAGTCAAGCTGTCAGCTTTCAGCTCTCAGCCTTCAGCTTATTTAAAACCCATATTCATGGTTTTGCAGTAGCGCCACAAATGTCTTTTAACCCAAAGCTGATTGCTGAACGCTGATAGCTGATAGCTTGGTTATTATAACCTTTCAGGCGGAGCCTATTATCTCTGTTGCCAGGTCCTGAGGACCCGGTTTTTAAATCTAATAAAATTTCTATTGATCATTTAGATACTGATTATCATGTTCCTCAATTACGCTTTTTTTCCAGCGACCCTGTAAAAAAAATCCGATAGCCACCATGGCCGTAAAAAGATTACTCAGACCCATGCCATACCAGACTCCATTGGAGCCCAGTCCAATGATAAAAGCCAGGACATAGCACAGGGGAAGCCTGAACACCCACAATCTGCAAAAGGAAATAATCATCGTCGGAATATTGAAACCCGCCGCGTTAAAGGCGGAATTAACTCCCTGCACGATCCCGAGAAGGGGAACGGTGATGCCGGCGAACAGGATATATTTTGAGCCCTCACGGATCATATCGGGTTCACTGGGGACAAACAGCCAGATGATCGATCCCCTGAAAGAGATGAAAAGAGATATAAAGACCAAAAGTGTGAGAAAAAGGACGTATATCCCGAAGCGGGCCGCGTATTGGGCCCGCTGAATATTCCCTGCGCCGAGGCTCTGACCGATAATCACCGTCAGGCCTTGCGCCAATCCCAACATGATGAAATAGGCGGAATTGATAATCCTTATTCCCACCCCAAAGCCGCCCAATGACTGCCTGGCCTCCGGGAGCCACCCGATTATCGTCAATAAAAATATGAACCCGAGGGATTCGGCGCAACTGGCAAGGGAGGCGGGAAACCCGATTTTAAATGTCTTTCTGATCCAATCCATCTTCGGAATGAAATAGGCCCATTTTAAGGAAACCCCCCTTTGACCTTTTAAAAGGATGTGCATGGAAAGAACGGCAGAAAATGAGACGGAAATTACGGTGGCGGTCCCTGCTCCGGCGATTCCCATCCGGGAAATCGGTCCGATTCCAAAGATAAAAACAGGGTCGATGATTAAATTGATCACGTTTGTGAACAGGGCGATCTTCATAGGGGTTATGGTATTTCCACTCGCGGAAAGCAGGGCCCTGCTGACACCTGTCAGGAATAGTAAGGGAAGGCCGATAAAGTAGATCCTGAGATAGTTCGATGCAGCCACGGAAAGGGGTCTTAGATTCGTTATCAGGGGTGCGATATGAGATATGGACGCAATTCCCAGGACGGCGATCACGAAACCGGAAATACCTGAAATGGAGAGGACCTGGCCGGCGGCAAAATCCGCGTTTGCCTTCCGATCTGCACCTGTGTACTGGGAGACGAGGGCCGTCCCCGCCATGGCAAAGCCTATGATGAAGGCCGCTGAAAACCATATAAAGGTAAAGGATATCTGTAAGCCTGCGACGGCGTTTCCTCCCTCGTCCCCGGGCAGGCGTCCAAGCCACAGGGTATCCACCAACTGATAGGATGTATCCAGGATGGCAGACACCATCATGGGCCAGCCCAACCGGAGCATGACAGGAAAAATCCGGCCTGTTAAGATTTCTTTTGTTGGCACTTTACCTGACATCGATATCAACCCATCCCATGGCTCGCATTTAATATAAGGTTATTATCGAAAAATCTCATTTTGCGCAAATTAAAATAAGCTTTCTAATCCTAATATCATTTGAATAATTTGAAAACATAATATATTATTTCTCAATAATGGTGTTAAATATTTCCCTAAAACAAAGGTCGGGTTAAAAAACGCATGAACCGGAAATGGAGAGGCACCAAATGCTGCACCCATACCGTGCCCTGGATTTAGCGGACGAGAAAGGCATTTTCTGCGGGAAAATCTTAGCAGACCTCGGGGCCGAAGTCATTCAGGTAGAAAGGCCGGATGGCAACCCCGCCCGCCTCATTCCGCCCTTTCTTGGAGACAGGGCAGACCGCGAGAGAAGTATGCTCTGGTTAGCTTTCGGCGCCGGTAAAAAGAGTATTACACTCGACCTGGAAACCGATACGGGGAAAGACATTTTCAGAAAGCTGACGAGCATATCTGATTTCATTATCGAATCATTTCCCGTGGGATATCTGGAAAGTGCCGGTTTAGGATACGACCTCTTGGCTGAAATCAATCCCCGATTGATATGGGCCTCGATCACACCCTTCGGCAGGACCGGCCCCTATAAAGACTACAAAGCCGGTGATCTCGTTGCTTCTTCCATGGGAGGAATGGTCTGCTTTTCCGGAGAGCCGGACCGCGCTCCCATAAGGATAAGCGTGGACCAGGCTTACTACCAGGCGGGTGTCCACGCCGCTGCCGGACTTATGATCGCCCTCCATAGCCGGGCCCTGACCGGACGCGGGCAGCATGTGGATGTCTCATTACAGGCAAGCATGACAAGGACCCTCCATACCCAGTTGCCCTACTGGGAATACAGCAATCATATCGTAAGAAGGACAGGGATAAGGCGGTTCCGAGGGGGAGTATCCACCCAGGAAATCTGGCCCTGTAAAGACGGCTTTGTCTCCTGGATGTTTTTCGGAGGTGCCGTGGGCACCCAGCAGATGCAGCTTGTGGTGGACTGGATGGAAAGCAAGGGGATGGCCGGCGGGCTGGGGGATGAGATAGAGGACTGGTCGGCACTCGATCTGACAAAGGTATCCCCGGAGAAAATAGAGTCCTGGGAAAGCCTGATCGGCGATTTTTTCCTTGCTCACACCAAAGATGAACTTTATGGAGAAGCCCTAAAAAGACGCATACCCCTCACCCCGCTGAATGATATTTCGGACGTAGCAAAAGATGAGCAGCTTGCCTCCAGAAATTTCTGGACGGATATCGAACATAAGGGGCTGGAAACAAGCATTCGCTACCCGGGATTTCTGTTTTTGACCTCGGAAGATACGTGTGTGCCGAGAATCAGGGGAAGAGCCCCTTTTCTCGGTGAGCATAATCGGGAGATCTATGGCGGAGAACTTGGTTTCACTAAAGATGAGCTGCGTTCCCTCGGGCAAGAGGGCATTATTTAGGCGGTATTCATGGATAAAGCATTAGAAGGAATAAAGGTGGTCGATTTCAGTTGGGCCTTTGCCGGGCCTTTTATAGGGGCCTATCTGGGTGATTACGGGGCCCGGGTCGTCAAGGTGGAGAGCGGCTCCCGTCCCGATATCACGAGAGTAACGGCCCCCTATAAGGACGGGGTCACGGGAGTCAATCGTTCCGGATGTTTCCTCGTCGCCAATAACAGCAAGTACAGCATTACCCTGAACCTGAAGCATGCCCGTGCTCCTGAAATCCTGAAAAAATTTATCTGTTGGGCGGATGTAGTCGTCGAGAACTTCGGTGTGGGCGCTATGGATAGATTAGGGCTGGGCTACGAGGAGCTGAAGAAGCTGAATCCGGAGATTATTATGTTAAGCGCGACGATTCAGGGCCAGACAGGGCCTCACTCGACATTTGCCGGCTACGGCTGGAACACGGTAGCCCTGACCGGAATCGGCAATCTCACGGGATGGCCGGACAGGTCTCCGGTCGGTACACTCCAGGCTTACCCTGACAGCGTGGTGCCCTGGTTCGGTGTCGTGGCTATCCTGGCGGCCCTGGACCACCGCCGGCGGACGGGTAAAGGACAATACATCGATGTGAGCCAGTATGAGACAACCTGTCACTTCCTGGCGCCTTCCATTCTCGACTATCATTCAAACAACCGGGTGGCGACGCGGGCCGGAAACGCCAGTCCCTATGCCGCCCCGCACGGCGTGTTCCGCTGCAAGGGCGATGACCGGTGGTGCGCGATAACGGTTTTTACGGAAGAGGAATGGGAGGCCTTCTGCCGCGTTATCGGCTCGCCTGACTGGACGAAGGATGAGAAGTTCGCTTCCTTCGAGGCCAGGAAGAAAAACGAAGAACAATTAAACGCATTGATTGAACAGTGGTGTGGCGATTTCACCCCCGAAGAGGTCATGTCGCTTATGCAGGAAGCCGCGGTACCGGCCGGTGTGGTAAAAACAAACCAGGAAATATTCGAAGACCCTCAACTGAATCACCGGCGTTACTTTCAGCCTGTCGAACATCCGGAAATCGGGAAGTGCCTTCAGCAGGCATGGCCTATCAAGCTTTCGGAGAGTCCTGCTGAAGTCCGCCACGCGCCCGCCCTCGGCGAGCACAACGAATATGTTCTCATACAAATACTCGGACTTACCGATGAGGAATTTGTGGCTTACCTTGAAGAAGGTGTCTTTGAATAGTCCTTCTCCTCACTTCCCATGAGCTCTTTGAACAGCTCCACGGCCCGCTCCGCAAAAACTTCGTCATTGATATGGGCGTCCACTTCAAGAAGCCGGACGGAGGGGCTGAGGTCCTGCTTGAGAGCTTCCACAAAAGCGGCGTCTGCATCGGGGTCGTAAAGGGCCCTTCCTTCCCTGTTACCCGGTGATAATCCGCCTGTCGGTATGATTATGGCCGTCGGACCCGTGGCCTTATTCAGTTTACGGGCCATTTTTCTGCCGATTCGTTGCATCTCTTCTTTGTTTATCCGGACAAGCGCGACTTCGGGAGTGTGCCTGAACACTTTTCTATCTTCCAGTCCCGCGGGTATCTTGTCCGGGGGACTGAAGGTTACGAAGTCCAGGCAGCCGGGTGCTATAACCTGGGGTATGCCCTTTCTGCCGGCTGTTTCGAGGCGGTCGGGCCCGGCGTCATAGGTCCCGCCAAAGAGGTGATCCGTGAGCTCGTGGGTAACCAGGTCGAGGACGCCGTTTACCAACCCCTCCCCGATTGCTTCTTCCATGGCCCGCCCGCCCGTGCCGACGGTGTGGAAGGCAACGACCTCGAAACCGCTTTCCTCTAACATTCTATGGGCTGCGAAAACGGCCCGGTTCAGTCCACCCATGCTGCTCATCGCCACCAGGGGTCTGTCCGTGACCTCCGCTTCCTGGTTCGAGGCCACGGCCCCCATAAGGGCTCCTGCAGCGTATTGTAACAGCCTTTTCGTCATCCGGTTCAGACCGAATATATCCGCGACGGCATGGATTACCGTAATATCCCGGGTGCCTACATAGGGCCTCATGTCCCCGGAAGCGATGGTGCTGAGCATCACTTTCGGCAGACCGAAGGGCAGTGCCCTCATTGCAGCGGTGCCGATGGCCGTTCCCCGCGAGCCGCCCATACAGATTATTCCGTCTAACCTGCCTGAATCATAAAGCCCCCTTGCGACTTCGGCGGCACCTTTCATCATGACCTGGATTTCAACGTTTTCATCCGTGCGGTCGACGACCTTCTCCATGGCCACTCCGGCGGCCCGGGCTACTTCCTCTCTGGGGATATCGGCCTCGAAAAGCGGTT
The DNA here is from genome assembly GCA_964441135.1 of uncultured Desulfobacteraceae bacterium. Lineage (GTDB taxonomy): Bacteria > Desulfobacterota > DSM-4660 > Desulfatiglandales > HGW-15 > CAYTUL01. The sequence continues at coordinate 7,178 of CAYTUL010000169.1, forward strand.
TGCCTCGCGACCCGGAGTCCACAACAATGACCTTAAAGCCTCCGGCAAGGATCCGGTCCCTGATAAATGCATACTCATTTCCCTTGCTGTCCAAGCGACCCACCAGCACTATGGTCTTCTTTGATTTCTCCATATCGAACCTCTTCGGCTATCCTGGGAATTATCACCCCTCTCTGGGGCTGTCAAAAGAAATGTTGCAGGGAAGATGAAAATTCTTCGGGATCCGGCGTGCGAATATTGACTAAAGGACAGCGGGACATTATCCTGAACCGGAATCCCGGGATAGGAAAGGGGGATAAGTTCGTGAACAGGACCATTCTCTGCATCGGTACCCTCGATTCGAAGGGACCTGAGCTTCTTTATGTAAAGCAGCTCATTGAGCGGAAGGCAGGCTACCGGGCTCTCGTCATGGATACCGGGAGTCTCGGCGAACCTTTTTTCGATGCGGATATCAAGGCTGCCGAAGTGGCTGAGGCCGCCGGCAGTACCCTAAAGAAAGTCAGAGAGATAGATGAGGCGGGTCCTGCCTCGGCCATTATGACCGTCGGAGCGGTGAGGGTAGCCCGGGAATTTTTCAGGGCGGGTAGATACGAGGGAGTCCTGTCCATAGGCGGCGGAATGGGCTCCGGCGTGGCTTCGGCCGTAATGAGGGAACTCCCTGTCGGAGTTCCAAAATTCATGCTCTCATCCCAGAAGATCGTTCAGGCGGGCATCAAAAACTACGTGGGAACAAAAGATATCGTCGTAATGCCGTCAATGGCTGACATAGCCGGGCTGAACAGGCT
>CAYTUL010000170.1:0-7943 GCA_964441135.1 uncultured Desulfobacteraceae bacterium
GGGCAAGGGTATAACCGATCCCCATTCCGAGGCCGTCCGCGAGGGAGAGGGCCACACTGTTTTTAGACGCAAATGCTTCCGCACGACCGAGAAGTATGCAGTTTACCACGATAAGGGGAGTAAAGATACCGAGTTTTTGGTACAGGGGATAGGAAAATGCCTGCATTAATAATTCAACGACCGTTACAAAGGTTGCAATAACGACAATGAAACAGGCGATCCTGACGCCTTTCGGTATGGTTTTCCTGAGTAGTGATACAATGATGTTGGAACATACAAGCACAAACGCTGTAGCTATTCCCATTCCAATGCCTGTTTCAACACTTTTCGTCACCGCAAGGGTCGGACACAATCCAAGGACCAACCGAAAGGGGGGGACCTCGGCCCAGAGCCCCTTAGTAAATTCCTGAGCAATACTTTTAGCCATACGTCATTATCTCCCTAAGATTTAAATGCCTTTACTTTTTCCAGGATTTCCGGTTTCAGGCGTTCGTAGGTATCTGCGGTTGCGTTGAGGGCCTCACATACTCCGCGGGAGGAAAATGAGGCCCCGCTTATGGCATCAATCTGTCCGCCGTCACTTCTTATCTTAAAAGGATCTTGAATAGGTAATCCTTTAAACTGTTTGTTAAAGGCAGGATCCGTTTTCACCCTTGCGCCCACCCCGGGCGTTTCTCTGTTGGTTGTGACGCCTATCCCGACGATCTTTTCCGTATCGATATTTATGGCAGTAATGACGCCGATTTTATCATCGTAGCCCTTTCCGAAGGTTTCAAAGGCAACGACATCCGGCTTTCCGCCAAACACACCTACAAAAAAGGTCCTCTTTTCGTTCCCGTCCTGGAGCTCGAATGTATCAACAAGGGGGTTGTTGGAGGAGCCTGCCATGACTTTTTTAAGCGCCGGTCCCCTGATAAAGGTGTCTTCCTGAACTTTTATTTTATCCCTTGTTGCACCATAGAGGAGGGCCAGCAATCCGCCCGAGAAAGCGCTAAAGAGGGCTATAACGATAAACATTTTGATCATTTCACGCATATTCTATCCCCTTTCCCAAGGCTTTTGGCCTGATATTATCCAGGAGCGGGTTGGCCACATTCAGCATGAGGATGGCGAATACGGTGCCGTCTATAAAAAATCCGATATTGCGTATGAGGACGGTCAGAACCCCCGCCATCGCTCCGTATAGAATCATCGGTATGAAGTTGACCGGTGAAGACGAGTCTTCGGTTGCGAGAAAAAAGGCACCGATCAGGGTGTAACCGGTTAATATATGAAAAAGGGGACCCCCATAGGCCTGAGGATCAGTGGCTTTAAAGATGAGGGCCGTCACAAAAATGCCGGCAAGAAAGGATAGGGGGATTTCCCAACGGATATGACCACGCAGGATGAGATAGACGCCGCCTATGATGAGACCCAGACCGAAAGTCGCTCCGATACCTCCTGATTGTTGTCCCATCAGAAGGCCGGACAGGCTGTAATCGGAGATGGCTTCAACACCGAAATGTTTCAACGTTCCCAGCGGGTAGGACATTAAGAAAGGGAAGTCATAATTTACAAGCATTCCATCAAAATCAAGAAGATCTTTCCACGAGAGCATCAGGATTGCAACGGCGACCAGCGGGGGATTCAGGGGATTACACCCGATCCCTCCGAAGATCTGCTTTCCTACCACGACGGCCACGAAGGTCCCGGTTACCACCATCCACCAGGGCGAAGTGGCGGGAAGAAGCATGGCAAGGATGAGACCGATGACAGCGGCATTGCCGTCCCTTATGGTTATTGGACGACGCATTATGAGGTTCATCAAGAGCTCCCATAACATGGCACAGGATATGGAGAGGGCCACAACAGCCAGGGCGGGTGCGCCGTATCGATAAATGCCCATGATCACGGCCGGTAGAGACGCGATCATGATATTGTAGCTTCTTGATGCGATATTGCTCCCATTATGCCAGAAGGGGGCATGCGAGCTGATGAGCAGCTTCTGGTTAAGCATGAGATTCCTCCATACTCTTCATCCTTTCAATTTCGTATTTCCCTAACATGATGTAATGGAAAATCGGGATTCTCGCCACACATACATAGGCACAAAGGCCGCACTCGATACAGGAGAACAGGTCATATTCATCGGCGGCCTCTTCATAGTGCCCATTTTCGAGTAACCTTACGAGCATGTTGACCTGTATGTTGGCGGGACAGGCCCGAACGCATTCACCGCAATTTATGCAGGGAGTATCGGATGTGGGTACAATATGGTCTTTATCCTGGATCATGATAGCGTCCGTATCCGGCGAGACCGGCATATCATCCGTATATATACTGATTCCTCTCATCGGGCCTCCGAGAACCAGCCTGTCACCGTGCTCCGTCTCGATATTCAGGGCTTTCAGCACATCTCCCACAGGGGTCCCAATCCTCACTCTTACGATGCCGGTTCTGCCTTCTTTATTAATGACCGTGATTATTTTATCTACCTTTATTTTTTTCTCGTCAAGAGATGCTCCGAGTGCCGAGACGGCTTCGGCGCTCAGGAAAGCTACCCCGAGGTCCTCACAGGCCCTTCCCGCAGGAACGATCCTGTTGAAGACCTTCTTCATGACGATTTCCGGTAATGAATCCGGATAGGAAGAGTTAATGACCTTGATATCGGCCCCGGTCTTTTCAGCGTCGGCGGCTAATTCAGGGGGCACAATCAGCACAATAGGGCTCCCCCCGGCCATTTTCTTTATATAATCGATTCCTTTCCTGAGATTTTCGGCCCCCGTCTTCACGATGAACTGATTCGTTGCGACCAGGAGATCGTTGTCGATCCCGCTAATTACGATGGTCTCAAATGAATTCTTGGGATCAATAATAGAAGCGAAATCTGGATTACCCGGCAGGATCTTCAGAAATTCTATTGCGTCTTTGGAAGCGGGGTCTTCGCTGATTTCCTTGAACCCGCTATCCCATGTGTCCTTCCCTTCGGTTTTTATTGAGATTGAGGTATAGCTTTGACCAAGGTAGCCGATATATTCACAAATGTCGGATATAGTCCCCGTTGCCGTTGAAATGAAATATTCCTTACCGTCTTCGCTCAATGGAACTTTCTGACCGGTATGGACCCTTTTACCACGGGTAAGGACCTGTTCGTCGATATCCCTATAGGTGCGCGCGAGATGAAGGGTAATGTTTTCCGGTAGGGGTATTTCCTTAATTATATCCTTATCATGGATTTGTATTACCGGGTATTTCATTTTTGGTGTGCCCCAACTGAAAAACGGTCTTATTATCATAATCTGCCTCCTGCCTGCCAAGGACAAAAATCAAGACTTATTATTCGTCCGAAACCCATGGATAGTAAAATCACAGAACATGACATTCCGAACAATCGACCGGTGCCAAACCGTCGTCTTCGTGACAATCGATGCATTGCTCATGGAAGGCATCAACCCTCGCCGGTACATCCTCTTCGCTTTCTTCCAAATGACATTCCCCACACGTTAAGGGAGGTTCCCCTTCTGCTTCGTCCCATTCGTGATGACAGTCCACACACTCGAAGCCATATCCACTCTCCGAGGTATGCTCTTTATGGGTAAACAAAACATTTCCCGCCGTGGAATTGAACATTATCCTTACCGGCTCTTCCGGTTTTTTTTGAGGGAAGAGCGCATAACAGATTACACCGATTATTAAAAGCGCTGCCGCGATATAGTATATGATATGCTTTTCTGTTTTCAATTCCATTTTTTTTCCTTTATCAAAGAGAAAATAATGGTTACCCATTAGCCTCAATAGGTTCAATTTTAATCAAATCGGACCTGGAGAAACCTGCTGTCTATTAGGCAAGCGGGGCGGTCTAGGGGTTCATAAAGTCATAGAGTATATTGAACCAGATAATACACAAGTGAAAAATTTTACGTATGGGTTTTTATAGGAAAGGCGGTTTATTTGTCAAGAAATATATAGGCTTGGGAAAGCTCGCATGTTGAAAGAGGTAAGGCCTGAGAATAATGAGAGCTATGGGTCTGAATATCCCGTGATGAATCAACATCGGATAAAGTATCCGAGAAATGTAACATAAACAGCACAAAAAATAACATTTAAAAATACACTGGTTAAGCCTAAATAAATTGAGGCTAAAAGACCTCATAATGGGTGAAATCTTTTGCTTCCCGCCGTCTGGGCGGAGAGGGAGTTTTTGCGGGATATCCGATGGGAATAAATGCAACCATTTTATATCCGTCTCCCACACCCAGGACCTCATTGGCACGGATATGATCCAGTGCCCCGATAATCACGGTCCCCAACCCGAGGCTATGAGCCGTTAAACAGAGGGTTTGTGCCGCAATTCCGAGGTCGAACATGAACCAGTCCCCTAAGCTTGTGTCGGCCTTGCCTTTATAATAACCCGCTGTTCCGGTCTTTCCGCAGAGAGCGATAACCACCGGAGCCTGTACAACGGCCTTTTCAGCGGGGTTTTTGTGGTGTAACAGCTCCTGGAGCCTTTCCTTTCCAGCCTGGTCCCTTATCAGGATTATCTCCCAACATTGGGAATTCGCCCAGGACGGGCACCATTTTACGGATTCAAGGACCTGATTTAAGGCCTTCTCGGGTATCTCCCTGTCCTGAAAAGCCCTGATGCTGCGTCTTCCCGTTATTATGCTCATAAGGTCATTCATTATCTTCTCCATTCATGAAATATTTTCGATGATATCACAGGACATCCATAAGATCATCAACAAAATGGAAGGCAACCCAACCCCATGCATTTAGTAAAAATATGGGATAAGGATTAGGAGTCATTGGGGGCTACCGGATCCATTCTTTGAATGATTTTTTCCCGGTATTTCCGGGTAGCGATGGATAAAGATCGGCTTAAAATGATAATTCCGGACGATTCTGTCTCTGACTTTTTCCGCTTCCGGAAAATTGTAATAGGGCCCGAGTAAAATACGATGCCATATCCGGTTTTCTATTTTTACGGTCTCTATTCTTGGGTTATATCCCCTTCCTTGAAATTCTTTCATGGTCTGTTGCGCCCGCTCGGGATCTAAAAATGAGGCTACCTGAATCTCAATGAAATAGGGAATGAAGGGAGGAGCGGGCAATTCCGGAATCTGCCGGACAAGTTCCCTGTTTGCCCTTTCCACAAGCTCAATTGTCTTTTCCTCTTTCATATGAAGTCCTGATCGGAGGGCCGCTGGAATAATCCCGAAGAGACTGAAGGGTAGTCCCCCTTCATGGGACCTCTTAATCACGGTTTTTCCAAGGATCAGATTGCCGTTTTTGCAATCCACCATTTCAATTTCCAGTTTGAGAATGATCTGGGAATAGATTCCCAAAAAAATCTTTTTCAGCTCCCGAACACGGCCGTAAATGATATAATCCGCGTGGAAAAATTCCCCTATGCTTGAGGGTGAAAGGTCTCTCCAGGATGATGGGGGTTTTTCAACAAAGATTGTCAGGCCCCTGTCTATTGCGGCAAGTTCCAGGTCACGATAGTTTTTGGAGCTGAAATGGTTGTAGAAACTTTTCCTTACCAGGATTTCAATTCCATTTTCATCGGTTTCATTATCAAAAGGCATGACCACCACGGTCTTTGGAGTGCTGTCCTCCTTATCTATTTTTTCAGGGGATGTATAATCCTGGATATCCCGTGGGATGATTGAGGTACAGCCGATTAAAAAAATAAGTAATAGGGGGTATAACCATTTAAAAACGTTGTTCAACAACAGCATTTTCCCCATGTTGAAAATCCAATCCTCTGGGGCGAGTCAAAGATAATGGACTCTGCCCGGCGGTATTTCATTATGCCTTTATAAACTTTGAACCTTGAACGGGGAACCCGGAACCGCTCAGTTCAGGTTATCATTTGAAGTATATGGGAAAACAGTCGTTACTGTCAAAGTGAAGAACGGGAATCGGCAAATCAGGACCAGCAGTCGGTCTGGAGCTGTGGCAACTGGTAGGACATAAGCTTCCTTATATACTTATTGAATCCATCCTTTTCCCGTTTTTCAAGGACTTCGATATCTTTCTTAAGGCCTGCGAGGAGGTTTTTATCCTGAACCACGTCCAGGGACCGCATTCCCGGATAGGTTCGCTGGATGAGGGAATAGGCCTGTCTTTCCTCTTTGCTCAGGCCCAGAAATCGGTTAAGTTCCTTGATCATCTCCTCTTTTTGGGTATCGAGACGACCATCCACCTGCATAAGGAGATTGAGACTGAAATCTCCGCAACGGAAGTAGGCCGGCATCTCATCTAAGTGTTCTAGCAGCAAGCGGATCTCGGCCACTACCTCATCATCCCCCATGGGTTCGAATATCCCTTCATCCACCATCTTCTGGAGGGGGGACTGGGGATGAATGGCAAAGGTCCGGACACGGATATAGTCCGGTCTGATTCGATTGAGTATCTTGGCGGTCTCAATGGCATGTTCCGTGCTCAGGCCCCTTCCTCCCACCCCGGGCATGATATATTCGGACAGGGAGATGCCCGATTGAACCACCCGGACTCCCCCCTTGACGATGTCCTCGGGCGTTATGCCTTTCTGTATAAGCTTCAGGACCTTCAATGACCCGCTTTCCATACCCGTGTGAATCCTTGTCAAGCCGGCATCCTTAAGGCGAAGGTAGTCCTCTGAACTCTTTCTTTTCATGGATTTCGCCCTGGCGTAGGTTGTAATCCTGTTGATACCGGGAAAGGTCTTTTTAAGGTAGGTTATGATTTCCACGAGTTCATCGACGGGCAGGATGAGCGTATCTGCATCCTGAAGAAATGCGGATTGGAATCCGTCTTTAAATGAGACATGGGCCTTTGCCATCTCGTCAATATCCTTTTTAACCTCCTCGACGGTCCTTCTCGAAAATTTTTTCCCTTTATAGGCCGGGCATATATGACAGCGATTCCACGGGCAGTTCCGCGTGACCCTTACCAGCAGGCTCGATGCCTCGCTCGGCGGCCGGATAACACCCTGTTCGAACATGGCTGATCTCCTCTATCAACAATAATTAAACATAATGTCTTTCGGGGATTCTTCAAGCTATCGGAATCCCCACCTTGGTCATATTATTTGCCCTACCCGTGGCCATCCTAACCGCATTGGTTGTAGGACTACTCATGCCGGTTATTGGGGAATTTTTCGGTCTTATTCTATATTCTGTGTTCGTTCTTGCCTGGATTCCCATCGTTGGTACTTTTCATAAGAACATAATGAATACCTTTTCCCATCCGATGGTCAGGCCTCGGCTATCAATAAGTTTAAAGAAACATTTCCTGTCGAGAACGACACGAAGAGAAAGCAAGCCATCGACATACTATATGAAAATATTCATAAATATCAAATCGCCGGACTGTTTATTGAGTCTCCGTCGGGGCTTAACTGGGATGCATTCAACCGGTTGATTATGGATACCGGTACCGAATTTCTTGGGAAGAATGAATTCTTATTTAAATGCGATCAATCTTTACTCGAGGAGAAAGAGATCATTGCCCTCAGAAAATACGGAAACTGGTTTGAAGCGATTACAACAGGTAAACTCAAATCGAAGACAAGAATGCAAAGGCAATTTCTGTCTGTCCACAAGGGAAAAATCGCTCCCTCCACCGAGCCTGAAAAAATCTGGAAGGCATATAAGAACATGGTGAAATGGCAGAAGTCAATCAATGCGATGGATGCTGCCACATTCGGAGATTACAGAAATTCTTATCCTTACCTTGATAAAAAAAGTGAGTACATGTCACGTAGAAAAGGATAAGGGATTGCTAAACTGTTTTGAAAAGGGTCCTATGAAAGGGCTCAAATCTGCTCTTGTCTCCCGGTGGAATAATAGGGTAATATGAAGACATATCCAGACCGAGGATTCAGTTTCCAAATGCCTGGTACCCTGTGATGAACCTTGGGAGAAGGGGAGATCGGTCTTATAAAGATAAATGGGTAAGACAGTCATAGGATATTATTA
>CAYTUL010000171.1:0-7899 GCA_964441135.1 uncultured Desulfobacteraceae bacterium
GGCTTTTGCCAGTTCTCAATGATCCCCGGGATATGCCCTGCCCCGACCACGGCAACGATTTTTTCCCCGGGCGCGGTCCTGATCTTACAGGCGAGATACTGATCCCGTTCGTCAATGAGAATGCGTTTCAGTTGAGGTTGCGACTTCCCAATCTCCGATAGAATGGTTTCGAGTACGTCCTTCTTTTTTAACTCTTCAACATCCTCCTCGTCGATATCATCCATTCCCCATAGAGATGCGACGAATTGGGTCATGAGTTTCAGCTTGGACCAGAGGCCCATTGAACGCCACACCCTTGAGAGGGTAATCCGGATATCCCTGTCAGCCAGATGAATGACGGATCCGGCTGACTCTGCGGCCTTAACCGCCCGGATCATCTCCTCACCAGGCCGAATCCCGAGTCGATTCCCGATCCTTTTCTGAATGGATGACAGCATCATATTGGACAGGAGAAAAAAGGCCTTTTTTTCCCTGATGATCTTGATAAGATCCGTGTCCTGCCACTTTTTCTTTTCGGTAAGGGCCTGGTACCTGGATTGACAGAGCTCCACGCAAACAGTGTCGGGCCTTTCTTCCTTAATAACCCTTTCTACCAGATCCGCACTCTTGCTGGACACATGGGCTGTCCCCAAGAGGGTAATCTCCTTGTTTTCAAACGTAAGCTGATGTCTGTTTTCGTCAACAATCATGATGGCTCGTTTTTATTTAGACTTGTATAAATGCCTGGCGGCCCAGCAATTTCTTTTCCGGGCCCCTTATGTATGAGCGAAGGTTAGAGTGTTATCCGGATTGCTCTTTTTTAAGAAAAAGCCGCGCCCATGAAACACACCGCTGCGCGGAGCAGGACGCGGCTTCGAGTATTTATGTTGTGAATATCTTCTATCTACCTTCGAATTTCGGTTTCCCGCCGATGTTCGTGAGGCCCGTCAGGGCGTCCTTTGTGGAAAACATCTCCTTGTTGATGGCCAGCTCTCCATTTAATCCCTCTTTAAGGGGTTTATCGAATCCTTCATCGATAAGCCTGTTCGATACCTTCAGGGCCAGGGGGGCCCTGGTCCCTATGACCTCGGCGATACCGGCCTTGAGGGGATCTTCATCTTCCATGTATTTCGAGCTCAACCAGGCATCGATATGTTCATCCATGAATAAGTCCTTGATCTTTTTCCATTCCGGGGGAAGTTTGTCCGCGGTTTTCCCCTTGTTGGGCCTTAATCTCCCTTCATTTACAAGTGAAATAATTTGTTCGTCTATTTCATCGGGGGCAAAGACGTAGTCCACAAGACCGATGGAAAGGGCCTCTTCGGCGGAGATCACCCGGCCTGTAAAAATAAGGTACTTTGTCAGTTCCTTGCCGATAAAACGGCTTGTCCTTTGGGTGCCGCCTAATCCTGGATAGATTCCAATACCCGTCTCAGGAAATCCCATCGTAGCTTTAGGGGTAGCCGCTATCACATCTGTCGAAAGGGCCAGTTCCAGGCCTCCCCCAAGGGCGAGTCCATCCATTTTTGCTATCACCGGCTTTTTACTGTCATCGATCCGGTTGAAGACCTCCTGGCCGAAGGCCGTAAAGGCATAGTTATCATCCAGCCTGTTCTCCTTGATGCAATCCACGAAAAATTTTATATCCGCCCCGGCAACAAAGGCCTTTCCCGTGGACTCTAAAATAATGGCCGTGGTATCAGGATCCGATTCTGCCTTGATAAAGGCTTCATTCAACTGTTTCACGACGGTCCCGTTGAGGGCGTTCATGGCATCCGGTCTGGAAATGATTACCCTGCCGACATTGCCGTCTTTCCTGTATTGCACAAAACGAATATCCCATGGCTCACCTTTCTCTTTCTGTTTTAACAGGGTATCGGGCATTCCAATGGACGGGTAGGCCTTCAGTAACTCTTCGACCATGGAATAGGCCCTGTCAATACCGATCCCGTTCATCAATTCAAAGGGACCGCTTTTCCAGCGAAGCCCTACTTTGGCACCAAGGTCCGTGTCAGCCACATCCGAAACCCCTTCCTGGAGCATTGAAGAGGCAACATAGAACACAACGGCCATAAGCCTGTCCGTGACTACCTGGAGCTTCCCTTCCTCCACTTCACCATCAAGGGGCCATAACTCGCCGGAATCGGTCTGTTCCTTGAGTTTGGCAGGGGGTGCGTATATGGCGCCAAGGGAATCACCAAGTGAGGCTGACGAATGATGCGCTATTGGAACACCTGTAACATTCATGAGCTTGAAAGGTCCCATACCAATACCGAAGGCATCCATGCCCGCTTTATCGATAGTGGGTATATTGGCGACTCCCTCCTCATAAATCCGGATGGCCTCCACGTACCAGGGTATGAAAAACCGGTTTACGGCAAATCCCGGGGCATCGTGAACAAGAATATCGGTCTTGCCGGTAAGAGTTGAGTATTTTTTACATTCCGTCACCGTTTCATCCGAGGTCTTGGCACCGGGAATGATCTCAAGGAGCCTGTTTTTGGCGGGGTGATAGAAGAAATGGAGGCCTACAAAACGATCCGGTCGTTTCGTCGCCTTGGCTAATTCATCCACGGAAAGGGATGAAGTATTTGTTGCGAGGATGGTCTTTTGCTCGCATATCTCATCGAGATTTTTAAAGAGATCCTTTTTGACATCCATATCTTCAAAAACGGCCTCGATGATCAGATCACAGTCCTTGACCTCCGACATATCCGCTGTACCGTGTATGCGTCCCAAAATCTCATCGATCTTTTCGGGTTTCAGGATCTTCCGGTCAACGGCCTCCTGAAGGGACCTTTTAATAATATCCAGGCCTCTTTCCACGAATTCGGGTTTAATATCAACCAGGACAACGGATAGGCCTTCTTGAGCCGTTTTCTGGGCGATGCCCCCGCCCATATTCCCTGCGCCGATAATGCCAATTTTTTTCATCCTGATTTCCTCCTTATTGAACTGTATTCTCTTTTCCGTCGATTATATCTTTGTGATCATTGGCGGATACTGATTTATCCGTTTCTATACACAATGTCAGAATTTATGGCAAGAACAATAATGGAGGTGAAATGGTCATCAATAAAAGGAGTGGTTACCGGAGTGGTTCTATAAAATGCTTCCCATGATGCCGTTATTTTCCGGGTGCTTGTCTTCTCTCTTTTATTATATTTTAGAGCCGCACATCAGAAAAGAAACACGCACACCCGAGAAGCATTAATAGAATTGAAATCTATTTTTGATTTTATGCAATTTTAATGCCGTTTTATAGTTGTAAATGATTTTTTCCATGAAATAAAGGGGGTTCTTTAGCAAGAAATGGTTTTTTTATTATTAGATCGAAGATTCGGTAGTGTCCGTTATTTGTTATCCGTTGTCTGTAGTCAGGACTAAAATGGCTACTTTTTCAGTTAGTTGCGATGATTTACAGTTCAAACAACCTTGTTACATAAGGTATTTAAATCACTTATACAACGGACCACTGACAACAGACAAGGGACACTACCGAAGATTCAGGGTCCATTTTCTCTGTTTCGGCCCTTTAGTTAGTGTCCATCCAGAAACAACCATACTCTGGATGGAGCTTTCAGCGGTCAGCGTTCAGCGGTCGGCCAAGTCTTTGTTTTTCATGTCTTTTACTGATAGCTGAATGCTGATAGCTTATAGCGCTCATCCAAAAACCTTAGTTTTTGGATGAATATTAGTTATAGTTCGTCTGGATAAGAAAATGTCTGAAAACCGTCAATTTGGTCATAAATTTGACATAGGTTTTGCTGGATTGTTCCTCTGGATAAGCCAATCCCTTCCGCAGATTCTTCTCTATTTAATATGGCAGAAATATCTTTAATACCTATATTTATATCTTGCATTTAAGACTTGAAATCGATTCGATAATCCTATAATCACATGGGATAATACCGTGTTAGAGGAGAGATTGTTATGAAGATTGCCGTGAGCGGTAAAGGTGGAGTGGGAAAAACCACGTTTGCCTCTTTTCTGATCAAGGCCCTGGCAGACCAGGGGAAAAAAGTATTGGCCATTGATGCCGATCCGGACGCCAATCTCGCCCAGGCCCTGGGCGTTCAAAAAGACATCGGGATCATTCCTATATCGGAAATGAAGGAGATTATCGAGGAGAGAACAGAGGCCAAGGTGGGAACTATGGGGTCCTTTTTTAAACTCAATCCCAAGGTCGATGATCTGCCGGAGAAACTGTCCGTCAGAATCAACGGAATCAAGCTTATGGTCCTTGGAGGCGTAAAGACCGGGGGCGGTGGGTGTATATGCCCGGAAAGCACCATGCTGAAGGCCCTTGTTAGGCATATTGTCCTGGCACGGGATGAAGCGGTTGTCCTTGATATGGAGGCAGGCCTGGAGCATCTGGGCCGCGGGACGGCGGCGGCCGTTGACAGGCTCATCGTGGTTGTTGAGCCCGGCAGGCGGAGCATTGAAACGGCAAACCATATACTCAAGCTCGCCGGCGATATCGGCCTGCAAAACCTTTCCTTCGTGGGAAATAAGGTTCGATCCGAAAGGGACAAGGAATTCTTTAAAAACCATATGCCGGACTTTCAATTTATTGGATTTATCCCCTTTGCAACGGGTATTATTGAGGCCGACCTTGAAGGAAGACCTCCCTTTGAGAAAGATCCGGTGGGGCTTGAGGCCGTTAAAAAGATGATTGATAAGCTGAAATAGGTTAAAATTTCAATTTTGGAAGGAGAATGAAATATGGTTGAGAGAATCCATAATTTTAACGCAGGACCCGCTGCCCTGCCCCTCCCCGTTCTCGAGGAAATAAGGGACGAGTTCTTGAACTACAAGGGATCAGGTATGTCCATAACGGAAGTAAGTCACCGATCCAAGTGGTTCGACGACGTGATTAATGAAGCCGTTGAAAGGACCGGAAGGCTGTTAAACCTGAACGATGATTTCCGGGTACTCTTTATCCAGGGCGGCGCCAGCCTCCAGTTCTGCATGGTTCCCATGAACCTTGCAACAGAGGGCAAACCGGTCGATTATATAAATACCGGAACATGGTCCACCAAGGCGATCAAGGAGGCGGAGATTCAGGGCAAGGACGTCCGGGTAATTGCATCTTCGGAGGACAGGGATTTCTCATATATACCGAAGGATTTTGAGGTGGACGGGGATGCCTCCTATCTTCATTTTACCTCCAACAACACCATAAAAGGGACACAATGGGCGGAATTCCCCCAGGGCGGCGACGTACCCCTTATGAGCGACATGTCTTCCGATTTTATGAGTCGTCCCATGGATGTTAGGCCCTTCGGCCTGATATACGCCGGAGCCCAGAAAAACATCGGACCCGCCGGAACCGCAATGGCTATCATTCGCAAGGATATGCTGGAAAGGGTCCCGAAGGACATTCCCACCATACTCAAGTATACGACCTTCTCGGAAAAAAACTCCATGTTCAATACGCCGTCCTGCTTTATCATATATGCGATTAATCTTGTGCTCAAGTGGCTCGAAGAGACCATAGGGGGGCTGGACGAGATGGGGCGGATAAATAAAGAGAAAGCGAAGTTACTCTATGATTTTGTAGACCGTTCCGATTTCTATCGAGGGACGGCACAAAAGGACAGCCGATCTTTGATGAACGTGACATTCAGGCTGCCTGAGGAGGAGCTGGAAAAAAGGTTCATCGAAGAGGCCCTGAAAGAGGGGCTGGGGGGCCTGAAAGGGCACAGGTCCGTGGGCGGCTGCCGTGCTTCCATATATAACGCCACCGGGTTGGAGGCCGTCAGGAAGCTGGTGGAATTCATGTCTGAATTCGAAAGGAAAGAGGGCTGAATTTGGAGAGGATCCGAATTGCCGATATCCTTGCCTCCCATAGGACGGGTGAAAAAGTCACCCTCATGGGCTGGGTAAGGACAAGGAGAGATTCAAAAGGGGGATTCTCTTTCATTGACATGAATGACGGCTCCTGCTTAAGCAATATCCAGATAATCGCTGACAACGGGCTGCCCAATTACCATGACGAGATCCTGAAGTTACAGACAGGATGCTCTATTCGCGTCAGGGGGACTGTGGTGCCCTCCCAGGGCAAAGGCCAAAAAGTGGAATTGCGGGCCGAGGAGGTCCATGTCTGGGGATGGGCCGACCCGGAACTCTATCCGCTACAAAAAAAGAGGCACTCCTTCGAATTTTTACGCACAATAGCGCATCTCAGACCGAGGACAAATACCTTTGGCGCCGTCGCCAGGATCAGGAATAGCATGAGCCGGGCCGTCCATGCCTTTTTCCAGGAAAGGGGGTTTTTTTATATCCATACGCCCATTATCACGGGCAGCGACTGTGAAGGCGCCGGTGAGATGTTCCATGTCACATCCTTTGACCTGGAACATATCCCTATGCAAGACGGGCACGCGGATTTTGAAAAGGACTTTTTCGGCGGACCGGCTCATCTGACTGTCAGCGGTCAATTGGAGGCGGAGATCTATGCCCTCGCTTTGGGGGACGTGTACACATTCGGGCCGACTTTCAGGGCTGAGAATTCCAACACATCCAGGCACCTGGCAGAATTCTGGATGATAGAGCCCGAGATGGCCTTCTGTGATCTGGAGGGAGATATTGAACTCGCGGTCGAATTTTTAAAATTCATTTTTTCCTATGTCCTTGAGAACTGTAAAGAAGACATGGAGTTTTTTAACCGATTTATCGATTCAACGGTAATCAATACCCTCGAAAGCATCATTACCCGGGACTTTGAGACCCTGACCTACACCCAGGGAGTGGAGATCCTTTTAAAGGCCGGCCAAAAGTTTGAGTACCCGGTGGAATGGGGCAGTGACCTTCAATCCGAACACGAGAGATATCTTTGCGAAAAGGCGTTCAACAGGCCTATTATTCTAACGGACTACCCGAGGGAGATCAAACCCTTCTATATGAAGCTGAATGAAGACGGGAAGACCGTTCGCGCGATGGATATCCTCGTTCCCCGGATAGGCGAGATCATCGGAGGCAGTCAGCGCGAGGATGATCATCATATCCTTTCAGACAGGATCAAAGAAACGGCCCTCAATATAGATGACTACTGGTGGTATCTAGAACTCAGAAAATTCGGGTCCGCTCCCCACTCCGGTTTCGGCCTTGGTTTTGAACGCCTCATCCAGTTCGTCACCGGGATGAATAATATCCGGGATGTCATTCCATTTCCGCGAACACCGGGAAACATAAATTTTTAAGAACTGATTTCAGGGTCTTTACCATTCATCCTTACCGATGTTTTTCCCGCTGTGGTTCTCCTGCTTATAAAAAAAGCCATTGCTCTTTAAAACCGTTAAAACTTGACAGTTTAAAAAGTTGAGGTAGTATTTATTTCATTTTATTATTCAAGGAGGTATTTGATATGCCGGGTTATCAAAATCGTATACTGCGCGTGGACCTCACGGATCGAACCTTCAGGGAGGAATCCCTCAGTGAGGAGCTTATACACAATTATATCGGCGGGCGGGGCTTCGGGATCAAACTGCTTTATGATGACCTGAAACCGAATGCAGACCCCCTGGGAGAGGAAAACGAGATTATCTTTATTGCCGGGCCCCTCGCAGGTACTTCAGCCCAGTCCTTCAGCCGATTTAAGATCTTTTTCAAATCGCCCCTGACGGGAGGTTACTTCATGTCCAGCGGGGGAGGTTCCTTTGCCTCGGAACTGAAATACGCGGGATTTGACGTCATCATCATAAGAGGCAAATCCGACAATCCGGTCTACCTTTGGATCAGCGAGGGGAAATATGAGCTGCGGGACGCCTCCTACTTGTGGGGGCTGGACTGCGACGATACACATACCCTCATCAGGGAAGAGCTGCATAATCCCAGAATCCGGCTCGCCTGTATCGGACCTGCCGGAGAAAATGGTGTGAAGTACCCCGGCGTGTTCAGAGACTGTCTCATATTCAA
>CAYTUL010000172.1:0-7889 GCA_964441135.1 uncultured Desulfobacteraceae bacterium
AACCTGGACTGACAATATCGAAACGACCCATGCAAACACTTTTGAATGTTACGAAGAAATTAAAGATGATAAAGCTGCATAAAAATAATCGCGGCATTGCTTTGATCTTGACGATTTCCATCATCAGCCTCATTGCTGCGCTGACATTACAGTTTAACACGTCCATGCGCTCTGAACTCCAAGACGCTGACAATTTAAAAAATGGCGCCAAGCTCAATTTTATTACAAAATCCGGGGTCAATTACGCCCTTGCAGTCCTTCTTGAGGATATCATGGAAGATACCCTTGATCCAGAGAACCCGGACCGGAACTATGACTCCCTTAGCGAGACCTGGGCGGATTCCGAGGCGCTCTCCGCGGTCTCCACGTCCATGTTTGAAGATGGCCGTTATAAAATCAGGATCAGCGACCTTTCAGGGAAGATTCAGATCAATAATTTATATGACAGGGATAGTGAAGGCGGATGGAATATACAACAGAAAGAGTTATTAGAGAGGTTCCTGGATCCTGAAGTATTCCAAATGGAAATCACGGAGAAAAGGGCAATTATCGCCGCTATTAAGGACTGGATTGATCCGGATTCTGTTGAGGAAAAGGAGTTCGGAGTGGAAAGCGGGTATTATCAGCAACTTGATCCCCCCTATTCATGCAGGAACGGACCCTTTGAATACCTCGAAGAATTGCTTCTGGTCAAGGGGATTACCAAGGAGCTTTTTTATGGAACAGAAGAGAAACCCGGTATCTCCGAGTTTTTAACGGTCCATGGGGATGGTATGATCAATATCAATACCGCAGATGCCTTGGTGTTAAAGGCTCTTTCACCGGATATGTCCATGGATGATGTCCAGAAAATGATGGAATATCGCGAAAACGAAGAAGAACTGAAAGACATATGGGTTCAACAAGCTATTGGCGGGACCGTCACGATTGATAACAACCTGATAACCACCTCAAGCAATTATTTTATGATCGATGTTGAAGGTATTCTTGATCTAACAACGAAAAAAGTAAAGGCAATCGTTAAAAGAAATAAAGACACAAAAATCATTGATTTCCTGTCCTGGGAAACACTATAACCCAAGGTGCCTGTTGAATTTTAAATCTGTTGTGTTAAAGTCCCTTATTATTCAAGACTGCTGAGGCATGGGAGTGGCGTCATGAAGCAGAATAGAGGGAATAAAAAAAAATGGATCGGGTATACCCTATACGGGATTTTTTTTACGTGCTTCCTATTATATTATCGTTTCCCATCAAATGTAATCAGGGATTATTTGAAAACGAACGCCCATAAAAAATATCCCGGCTTCAATCTTTCCATTGAAAGGATCTACCCAACATTCCCCATCGGCCTGAAGTTTGTACAGACGGAAATCGCTAACAAGAAAAATCCAGGCAAGGCCCTTTTTAAGACGGAATCCATCTCTTTGGGGCCGAGGCTCTTGTCTCTATTTAAGGGAGATCATGAATATATCTTTGAATGTCTTGCCAACAGGGGGAGTATAAAGGGTCGCATTGATTTCATTGAAAAACCCCTGGGACCCCCTTTCAGCACCTCCATTTTGGTAAAGGATCTCCCGATTGGAGATATCTTCTTAACCCCCAGTATTATCGGTCGGGAAGTTAATGGTGTTGTCAATGGAACCATAACGTATAAAATGAAGGATCGATCTCTAATTAATGGTAGCGGCGATGCCGATCTTACGCTTTCAGGCGGCAAGATAAGACTTTTGAACCCTGTCTTGAATCTCGATTATCTTGATTTTAAAGAGGCATTGCTCAAAATGAATATGAAGGATAAAAAAATTATCCTTTCCCATGTTGAGCTAAAAGGGAACAATATTCATGGTAGTGCATCCGGAACTATTTATCTAAATAAAGAGATACAAAAAAGCCGGATCGACCTAAGAGGCCTTAGTGATCAGTATGCGGGCCTGTTGGAAGGCCTAAAGACGAATGATAATATAATGAATCTAATCAAACGACGTTTAAAGGGCGGGAAACTCTCTTTTACCGTCAAAGGTACGATCAAAGATCCAAGGTTCAGGTTGTTATAATAGGATGGCAAAATTTTACTATACAATTTTCAACCTGCTTATTCTATCGGCTATTATCTATACAGGTATCGATGCCTTCTATAGAGTCCTGAGTGAACAACTCCAGCAAATCAGCACAGAAGAAATTGTCATGCAGGATGCCCGGGACGATAAAAGGCGAGTCCGTGAGAAATTAAATGATTTTGAGCCAATAATGGCGAGAAACATCTTTGGTTCACTTGCCCGGGCTCCGGTGGAACCGCCCAAACCCGAGATCGAGACCCTCGAACCCACAACCTTGAAAATCGAGCTTTTAGGGACGGCCTGGGGTGATCCGCAAAGCACCGTGGCTATTATTAAAGAGGTCAGGAAAAAGAAGCAGGGATTATACAGAGAAGGCGATAGCGTTCAGAACGCGGTGATCAAGAAGATATTAAGAGGAAGGGTGATCCTTGGCGTGGGGGATAAG
Organism: uncultured Desulfobacteraceae bacterium; assembly: GCA_964441135.1. Taxonomy (GTDB): domain Bacteria; phylum Desulfobacterota; class DSM-4660; order Desulfatiglandales; family HGW-15; genus CAYTUL01. The sequence goes on from CAYTUL010000172.1 coordinate 2,503, forward strand.
GATGAGGTCCTGGTGATGAAGGAGCCCACCCCGTCAATAGGAGATAGTGTTAGCGAGGCAAGAGGACAAACTGATAGTCCGGAAAATACCATCACCGTGAGACGAGAAGAAATAAACCAATCCCTTGAAAATATAAACGACCTGATGTCCCAGGCCGCTATTCGTCCATATTTTACGAGGGGCCAGGCGGATGGATTGGCCATTACACGAATCAAACCGGGTTCCATTTTTGGAAAGATGGGATTGAAAAATGGGGATATCGTTCAGGGTGTAAACGGAAAAGAGATAAAAACTCCGGATGATCTCATTTCCCTTTACAATGACCTCAAATCTTTGGAATCCGATATCTCATTGCAGTTAAAACGCAGGGGCGAGGAAATAAGTCTGGATTATCAATTCACGGACTAAATCTATTCCATCAACTCGCGGAAGAAATGTATACCTCATTCTTTAGACTCAAGGAAAATCCATTTAATCTGACGCCCGATCCGAGATACCTTTTCCTCAGCGAGCATCATAAGGAGGCCCTTGACCATCTGCTCTATGGTATTAATGAAAGAAAAGGTTTCATTCTGATAACCGGCGGTATCGGTACGGGCAAAACAACTCTCTGCAGGGTCCTTCTTGATCATCTGGAAAGGGGTACAAAAAGCGCCCTGATTTTCAATTCACTTATCTCGGAATTGGAACTCCTAAAGACCATTAACCAGGAGTTCGGTATCAGTACCTCTTCAAGGGCCGAGACAAAAAAAGAGTATATCGATAATCTTAATCAATTTCTTCTAAAGACCTTTGGTGAAGGCGGAAACGCCATCCTTCTTATTGACGAGGCGCAAAATCTCTCCCATGGAGTTCTTGAACAGATAAGAATGCTGTCCAATCTGGAAACAACAAGGGAGAAACTGATCCAGATCATTCTCGTTGGGCAGCCGGAATTAGCGGAAATCCTGGCAACACCTTCAATGCGACAGCTCAATGAACGTGTGATGGTACGTTATGATCTTAGATCACTCGCATTTAAGGATATTCTTGGATATGTGGAACATCGCCTGGTTGTGGCAGGGGGACGGGGCAATCTACATTTCACAAGAGGGGCTCTGAAACTGATCTACGGATATTCCAAGGGCAATCCGAGAAGGATCAACACCCTTTGTGACCGGGCTCTCCTTATCGCCTATGCCAGGGGGAAATATACCATTTCAAGGGCCATCGTGAAAAAGGCCCTTTTGGAAATACGCGGAGATCTAACTGCGATTCCCAAAACAGGTGGCTGGTCATGGAAAAGATATGCATCCTATGCCTTTCTGCTTCTATTGTTAACCCTCATTGCCGGGTTAGGCGGCTGGAGTTACAATGAAGATATATTGCAAATATCCTTGGGTAAAAAAAGGCCTTTTATTACGAAGAGGAAAGTCCCTGAATCCAAGCTTCCAAAGCCGGTGAAGAAAAACGCCAGCCTTGTCCTTGATGAAAAGGCAAGTCTTTCCTTCCTTTTTTCTCTTTATAATGAAATGCATAATCTGGATAATCAGGGTCCTGAGGATTACAATCTAAGTCTGGTGAGATTCAATTTGGATCCTGAATACTACGTTATGTTAAAAAAACCTTTTCGAGGGTCTCTTTCCGGTCCCTCGGGAACCACCGGTTATCTCCTGATACGGGAGACAAAGGAGGATGGAGCCATTGTCATTGACGCCAACGGGAAGAAGCGTACCGTAACCAGGGACTTTATCCTTAATAACCTGGGCCGGCAGCTCTCCTGGGTTTATCCAGCCGAGACCAGAGAGCCCACCCTTTTTAGAGGGATGAAAACCCCGGAAGTTCTGGAACTGCAGGGAATACTTAAGAATATAGGATATATTGTAGAACCGACCGGTATTTATAACCAACAAACATTTCAAGTAACGATGAAATTCCAGAAAGATTTCGGTTTAAAGCCGGACGGCATTGCCGGCCCGAGGACGAGGGCATTACTATATCAGATGGTGAAAGAGGATGAGTCATATCAATGAGGCCCTGAAGAAGGCCCAGAAGGCCAGAGATACCCGTCTCAGACGGTATAGCGGCATGCTGGAAAGAAATATAAAGAGGAAAACATCCTTTAAAAGGAAAGCGGTCTTCGTTTGTATACTCATGCTGTTTCTTATATTGCTTGCTTTAACATCCTATTCGATGCTGGATTTATATATTCTTAAAAAACCCTTACCCATTAAGGAAGGCGGACCGTCTAAAACTGAAATGCAGGTAAGCAAAAAGGACGCGCAGGTCCTCTATGAAAACGCATTTAAACTTTTCAAGGACGGTCATATTAAAGATGCCCAAAAAACATATGAAAAATTGCTCGCTTTAGATCCGGGGCACGTTGATGCCTTAAACGACCTTGGCGTCCTGTATCTCCGGGAAGGAGCCTACCAGGAAGCAAAACTTCATCTTGAGAAGGCTATCCTCCTGAGACCGTCCTATGTAGAGCCCTATTACAATCTGGCCTGTCTACACGCCATGAATGGAGATCTTAAACAGGGAATTGTCTATCTGAATAAATCGCTCTCGTTGGATATTACCGTAAGGGATTGGGCGCTGAAAGATACAGACCTGAGCAATCTTAAGAATACACCCGCTTTCAAGGAAATGATGGCCATGAAGCCAGTGCAGGCTGAAACCAGGTAATATCCACCCAGAAACAGGCAATTTCTAAATGGAGCCTTCGGCGGTCGGCAGTCGGCCAAATCTTTGCTTTTAATGTCTTTTATTGATAGCTGAATAAGGTAAAAATGAATCTTCTATTTTCCTTTGCCTCTGCTGTTCAAAATTTCTTGTTTGATATTGATGATTTATGATAATCTATTTATGTGTATGTAAATCTAAAGGATCATCATGCTATATCGAAAAATGCAATTTAGACCTGTTGTGTCATTATTACCATTCATTTTATTACTCATCTCAAGCAGTGCGGTTCAAGGAGCCCGTCTTGCAGGGGATACAGATGTAACCCCGGCGGCACAGAAGGCCCCGCCAACGATGAATGAGGCCCCTCCAGGGAACAGGGAAGTAAAAATACTGGACGAAAAGATCGCGGTTCCCGCAAAGAATAGGCCATTATCCGAAACCTCTGAAAAAAAGAAAACCGATCTGGAAGAGGAATCCGGGAAGGAGCCTCGCTATGTAACCATCGATTTTGATGATGTAGATATCAATCTTTTCATAAAATTCATCAGCGAGCTTACCGGAAAGAACTTTGTGATCGACAAGGGAGTCAGGGGAAAAGTAACCATTATATCTCCTACAAAGATCACCGTCGATGAGGCCTACAAGGTATTTGAATCCGTACTGGAAGTGAATGGTTTTACGGCGGTGCCGGCAGGGAAAATTATAAAAATCGTACCGGCAATCGAGGCGCGGAGTAAAGATATCGAAACGCGGGTAGGTCAGGAACGGGTCGCTCCGGAAGATAAAGTCGTAACGCAATTGATCCCTCTTAAATACGCAGATCCTAATGAGCTGAAAAAACTTTTTGGTCCTTTCATTTCCAAGACCAGCGTTATTGTTTCCTACCCTCCCACGGGCATGCTGATCGTAACGGATGTACTCTCCAATATAAAGCGTTTACTTGCTATAGTGGAGGCCGTGGATGTGGAGGGTATCGGTTTGGAGATATCGGTCCTGCCCCTCGAACATGCGACCGCCTCTGTGATAGCGAAAACCCTGAATACGATTTTCCAGAGATCATTGAAAAAAGGACAAAAAGGCGCCCAGGAAATATCAGAAATCAGGATCGTGCCTGATGAGAGGACCAACGCCCTGATCATTCTGGCATCCGAAGATGATACCGCCAGGATTAAGCTGCTTATCAATCTCCTGGACAAGGAGACTCCCCGGGGTGAGGGGGATATACGGGTCTACTATCTCCAGAACGCCAGCGCCGAAGATCTGACAAAGGTCCTTATGGCCATTCCTTCCAAGCAAGAAGCATCGACAGAAAAAGGAAAGGCCCCGGTTGTATCCAAGGAAGTCCAGATCGTTGCGGACAAGGCAACCAATTCCCTGATAATTACCGCGAAAAAAGAAGACTATCTCATCCTGGAAGATGTCATTCAGAAACTCGATATCCCGAGGCGTATGGTCTACATCGAGGCCCTGATCATGGAAGTCAGTTTATCGAAACAGTATGATCTCGGGGTGCAGTGGTTTGGAGGGCAGTCCGTCGCTACAATCGATGGAAGGGATATCGGGGTATTTGGTGGTTCCACACCGGGAACCAATAACTTCCCATCGGTTGATAATACTACAGGATCTGTCAGTTTTCCTTCCGGCTTTGCCTTTGGTGTTCTGGGAGATGTCATTAAAATAGGTCAAATTGAATTCCCCAGCATCGGGGCGGTCATAAGGGCTTTCAGGACACGCTCCGACGTGAAAATACTTTCAACCCCACAGATTATGACAACGGATAACGAAGAGGCAGAGATCAAGGTCGCGGATAATATCCCGTTCCTGACAAGGAAGGATACAAGCACAACAGGCGTCGACTACAGTAACTATGAGTTCAAGGATGTGGGCGTTACCCTGAACATAGCCCCCCAAATCAATCAGGAAAGATTTGTCCGCCTGAAGATCTCCCAGGAGGTGAGTCAGGTCGTAAACCAGGAGCAGATCGGGCTTCCTACCACGCTGAAACGGTTGGCCAAGACCACGGTAGTAATAAAAGACGGCCAGACCGTGGTCATTGGCGGTCTAATTGACGAGACACAGAACAATACAATATACAAAGTGCCCGTTCTGGGAGATATTCCTGTGCTCGGCAGGCTTTTCAGATCAGAGTCAGATACAGGTGGACAAAAGAACCTCTATATTTTCCTGACACCTCACATCATAGAGAATCCCGCCGAAGCCCAAGAGATCTATAAGAAAAAGAAAGATCAGATCGATAAAATCGAAGAAGGTGTTGTCAAGATGTATGAGGGGAGGCCCAAGGAACCGGAGGATATGAGATTATCCGGACTCGGCTTTTTGCATCTTCAGGCAAAAGAATATGACAAGGCAAGAGAGTACTATGAGATGGCCCTTGAGATAAATCCCAACAATCCATATGCCATCCTCAATATGGGAGTGATATATGAAATGGAGGGAGACAAGGATAAGGCCGCCGAAATGTATAATAGGTTGATCGATCTGGACCCGGATGAAAGGGCGTTCATATCCACGGATTCGACTCAAACGGGGCGCAGACTCACGGATATTGCGAGGGATAATCTAAAAAACCTGCGGGATTCCCCCTCCGCAACCTCTGCGGCCCCTTAAGCAATGTCCGGTTAGGATATTGCAGTATGATAAACTATTATCGAAAAAATGGTCTGTGGGGATCTCTTTTCAGAGACGAAAATGTTAAAAGC
>CAYTUL010000173.1:0-7876 GCA_964441135.1 uncultured Desulfobacteraceae bacterium
CAGCGTGGTGATGACGATTGGAGGCCCCGACGTGAGCGCCTGGGCGAGCTGATCCAGCGTTATGGTGTGCCAAAGTTCTTAGAAGTACTTGAAATTCCTCCTATGCCACAAATGGTGAAGGAACCGCGTAGCAATCCCTATATCTTCTGGAAAGAAGAAGACGTACCCGGAGGATTCAAGAGAACGATCGAAGAATTTCGAAAAAGACATGTGAGATAGCTAAAGAAGAGGAGGAAAAATCATGGCATTATCTACTGAAAGATTGGGACTTTTCAATCCCAATAAACCCATGGAAAACAGGCTTACGGATCTTGGCCCGAGGCATTTTTGGCAATACTTTCCGCCTGTTATCCAGAATAACTATGGAAAATGGAAATATCATGAAATCCTTGAACCCGGGGTTCTCGTCCATGTCTCGGAGACAGGAGATAAGGTGTTTACAGTAAGGGCGGGCGGATGCCGGTTTATGACTGTGGAACATGTGCGTGAGATCTGCGATATCGCGGATAAATATTGTGACGGCTATGTCCGGTTTACCACTCGAAATAATATTGAGTTTATAGTGGACACCCAGGATAAGCTGGAGGCCCTTAAAAAAGACTTAATGAGCCGGAAGCACGTGTCAGGCAGTTATAAATTCCCCATCGGCGGAACGGGTGCCGGCTTGACCAATATTGTTCATACCCAGGGTTATATTCACTGCCACACACCGGCAACAGATGCCTCCTCTATGATCAAGGCGGTTATGGATGAGCTGTTTGAAGAATTTCAGAGCATGAAATTTCCTGCCCAGGTAAGGATATCCATGGCCTGTTGCCTGAATATGTGCGGCGCGGTCCACTGCTCTGACATTGCCCTTCTCGGCTATCACAGAAAGCCGCCTATTATAGACCACGAAGTCATGGATTCTCTGTGCGAAATTCCCCTGGTCATTGCGGCCTGCCCAACAGCCGCAATCTCACCAACCAAAACAGAGTCTGGAAAAAAGAGCGTTAAAATAAAAGAAGAACGCTGCATGTTCTGCGGTAACTGCTATACCATGTGCATGGCCGTTCCCCTTGCAGATAAAGAGGGGGATTGTGTGACTATCATGGCAGGCGGAAAGGTTTCCAACCGGATCTCACCCCCCAAGTTCTCAAAGGTGGTGGTTCCCGCGGTACCGAATAATTTCCCTCGTTACACCGAGGTTTGCGATGTCGTGAAGAAGATTATCAATGCCTACGCGGCAAATGCCAACAAGTATGAGCGAATCGGTGACTGGGCCGAGAGGATCGGCTGGGAGAGGTTTTTCGAGAAATGTGATTTACCCTTTACCGAACACCTCATCGATGATTATCGACTGGCCTATGATACCTACAGGACGTCAACTCAGTTTAAATTCACTGAGGCCGCCTGGAGTGTTTCAAAGGCTGTGGGAGGCATCGAATAACCCGACGACGGCTATTCGGAGAAAAGGAGATTTCCTATGGAAGATTTAAAAAAAGCCATTCTCGAATTTGCCGAGAATAATAAGAAAACCAAGTTCTATTTTAGTGACATGGAAAAAGGCGTCAGAAAAATCATGCCAGACGCCAAGGCAAGAGATATCAAAAAGGCTGCAACCGCCCTGGTGAATGAGGAAAAATTGGTGTATTTTTCGACTGGCAGCACGACCATGTATGGCATGAAGGGGCGGGGGCAAACCGAGGATCATTAGGCCTGATAACGTTCTAAAGTCAACATCTGGCATTGGAGGTCGCTATCCGGGTTGGAGTGTGGCCTCTTTTTATTGGACGGGGAAGAATCATGATTGAACCGCAAGACTCTGAAGCGTTTATTGCTGAACAGAAGAGGATTCTGGCAGAGAATTCGGAATGCGCCAATTCTTATTATAACTTAGGCGTTGCCTATATGCAGCAAGAGAAATTTGAAGAGGCGATCAGGGCATTCAAGGATGCCATAGCCAACAGCGGCCGGATGTTCGAGGCGTGGGTTAATCTAGGATATATCTATTTTAAAAAAGGTGATCTGGAAAAGGTGGCTGATGCCAACAAGATGGCCGTCGAGATTGAACCGAGATATGCCCGGGGTTATGCCAACCTTGGATTTGCCTACCTTCAGATGACCAGAACCGATGACGCCATTACTGCACTTGAAAAAGCTATCGAGTTGAACCCCAAAATGGCTCAGGCTTGGAACAATCTGACCAACGCCTATCTTCAGAAAGGGGACGTGGAAAGGGCATTAGAGACCGGGGAAAAACTGGTTGATCTTGCACCCACTTTTGGGCTCGGCCACAATAATCTGGCTTTTGCCTATTTTTTAAACAATGAGTATGATAAGGCTGCAGAGTGTGCTGATAAGGCTATGGAGCTTGGGTTTGAGGTGCATCCAGAATTTTTGGAAAAACTCGAATCCTATCTTAAAAGTTATAGGTCAGTAGGCAAGTGAGAGTGTGATAGCCTTGAAATTTCCTTGGTGCCCTGAGTCTTTTTTTATCAAGTCAAATCCGTCGAATTCCATGGTGTAGCCATGAGATTTCATATTAAACAGGAGGTATCCCTATGGCTGATTATTGTATTAATGTCTTTTTAAACGATGAACAGGAAAAAAAGATCAGAGATTTAGGCCTGGGCGATCACGTACAAGAGATAGAGGGGAAAAAGGCCATCCAGGTGTCGATGAGTCAAAAGGACCAGAAGAAGCTCAAAAAGGGCTTCCCTGAAATTGAATTTGATTCTTCAAATGCCTGTGTGCTTCCGGATGAGGCCCAGCTTACCTTGATTGATATCATATTTCAGATGCAGAGCCTTGAGGTTATGAAGTTTGCAATCACAAAGCTGTATAACCCGCTTGCGGGTAAAGAGCTGAGGAGCAAAGTCCATTGACAGTATGAATCTCACCCCACTGTTTCGAAGTTATGAACTATTGGTGGATAAGGCGGAGGCAGCCTTCCAGGCAATTGGAAAAGAGCACAGTGCATGTATCAAGTGCGAGCGCCATTGCGCGGATTGCTGTCATGCCGTATTCGGTCTGTTTCTCATCGAGGCAGTATACATCAAGAAGAGTTTTGCACGACTGGATGGCAAAGCCGTCCAGGACATCCTCCTTCGCTGCAATGATATGGATAGGGCTCTTAGAAGGATGGAAATAATGCTGCAAAAAAATGCGGACGATCCACAAATGAAGGCAAAAATCCTTGCCACGGAAAAAATTCGCTGCCCGCTTCTGGACCGGAATCTCGACTGCGTCCTTTATCCCTTTCGTCCCATCACATGCCGTGTTTACGGTATCCCTACCAAGATCCAGGGAAAGGCCCACGTCTGTGGGAAAGCGGGGTTTCATAAAGGGGAGACATATCCGGTCTTTGACTTAGATCTTGTGTACAAGGATCTTTTTCTGCTTTCAAAGGAACTCCTCGATGAGGCCGGAATCTATTACAAGGATAAAGCATCCCTGTTGATATCCATGTCCAAGGCTATCCGAACACCTGTTGATGATCTTATTAAAGAAGACTATCGCTGATAGGTACCCACCAGCTCGGCCTTTGAGATTATATGTCCTTTCATGGCCTTTTCCAGTTTGGCCTTTGTCGGCCTTTTGAGGTCCGGAAGAATAATATCCAGGGCATAGAGCTTGTGAAAGTATCGATGTCGGCCGACAGGGGGGCACGGGCCACCATAGCCTGTCCTTTTCCAGTCATTCAGCCCGCTCAACGCACCTTCCGGCAGATCTTTTTCACCAATATTTTCTGCGAAAGAATCGGCCGTTACCGGAATGTTATAAAGCACCCAATGCACCCAGGTCATTCTTGGGTTGGCGGGATCCGGTGCATCCGGGTCATCAACGATCAACGCGAGGCTTTTTGTGCCGGCTGGGACATCTGACCACTCCAGGGCAGGGGAGATGTCTTTACCATCACAAGTATATTTCTTGGGGATCTCTCCATTTTCTTCAAAATACGGTGATGTTAATCTCATATCTTTCTTCACCTCCTCCCTTGCGTTCAAAAAGGTCGCCGTAAAAAGAAAAAAGACGATCATAAGCAAGAAGTTCCATCTGTTCATCATTTCCCTCCTGTTTATAATATAAATAGCATTATAGTTGCATCCAGAAAATAATGCCTGAGAAATTTACATTATACCATATCCTGTTCATAAACTTAAGATCCATCCTTATAACCATCAAATTGATATATCGGCCGTAAAGCATGGATTTTGGATTCCCCTGGTCACCATCAAGGTGTTAGATACCTGCAGGTTGAGCTTGCGAAATCCCGCCGCCTATGCGCGGGAGAGGAGCTATCGCCTGCCCACCTCAGGCGGGAAGCCAACGCCGCTCCATAGATCCCGCCTTGATGGGGGAATGACAACTTGATGGTGGATTTGGGTCTTATACAATCAGTGGACATCGTCGCCAAAAGAATATATCCTGAAGGGAATGGGAGCCTTGCATTGAAAAAATAACAGGATTTTATTATCCGTAAGAGGTTTATGGATGAATTCGGAGACTATTAGACGCAAACTTACTGCGGTTTTGAGCGCGGATGTGAAAGATTACAGCCGTCTCATGGAGGAAGATGAGGAAGCGACCGTACGAGATATCGGCGCCTGCCGGGAACTAATGACCGACCTTATCCAGAGACACAGCGGGCGTGTTGTGGATGCCATAGGAGATAACCTCCTGGCCGAATTTGTCAGTGTCATGGACGCCGTAGTGTGCGCAGTAGATATGCAGAAACAACTCAAGGCAAGAAATGCCGGACTCCCTGAACACCGGAGAATGGAATTTCGTATCGGTATAAACCTGGGGGATGTGATCGATGAAGAAGGGGTACTCTATGGGGATGGTATAAATATCGCGGCCAGGTTAGAGGGCCTGGCTGAGCCGGGAGGGGTGTCGATTTCCGGAACGGTTTTCGACCAGGTGGAAGGCAAAGTTGATTTGAATTTCGAGTATCGAGGTGAGAGGCAGGTCAAGAACATAGCCAGATCTGTGAGGGTATATCGCGTGTTATTGGAAGGCGAAACCGGTGATCCGGAGCCTGTTATGGGACATGCTTCGCCCGATATGCCGTCCATAGCGGTATTACCCTTTGTGAACATGAGTGAGGACCCTAAGCAGGAATACTTCAGCGATGGGATTACAGAGGATCTCATAACGGATCTTTCCAAGATTTCAGGTCTTTTTGTCATCGCCCGCAACTCTGTATTTACCTACAAGGGCAAGACGATAAAAATAGAAGATGTGGGCCGAGAGCTGGGCGTACGTTATGTCCTTGAAGGTAGTGTGCGTAAATCAAAAAACAGAGTCAGAATTACCGCCCAGTTGATCGATGCCGAGGAAAAGGGCCATCTCTGGGCGGAACGTTATGACCGCGATCTCCATGATATTTTTGATCTCCAGGATGAAGTCACCCGGAAAATCGTCTCTTCATTGGCTGTAAAATTAAAAGAGGATGAACAAAAACGTCTGGCTCGGAAAGGAACGAAGGATATTAAAGCCTACGATTACATCCTGAGGGGAACCGAATATTTAGCCCAATATACAAAGGAGGCGAATGCCTACGCGAGACAGATGTTCGAAAAATCCCTGGCCCTGGATCCCGCATACGCCCTGGCATATTCCCTGTTGAGCGTGACCTACCTCAGGGAGTGGGTTTTGGGCTGGAGCAAAGAGCCCGGCTCAATGGAGCAGGCCTTGAAACTTGGATTAAAGGCGGTGTCACTAGATGATTATCTCGCCGGCGCCCATATGGTTTTAGGGATGGTTTATCTCTGGGAAAAACGGCATGAGGATGCCATCGAAGAATTAGAAAAGGTACTAAGCCTCGATCCGAACAATGCTGACGGCTACGCTGCCCTGGGAAACGCCTTTACCTGGGCAGGCAGATTTAAGGAAGCCGTTGAAGCGGTGCAGAAGTCCATTCGCCTTGATCCCTATCATCCCGCCGTCTATCTGTTCCGGTTAGGTCAGGCCTATGGATTTATGGGTCATTATGAGAAGGCCCTCGATTCTCTGAAAGCCGCATTGAAAAGGGACTCTAATCTAATCCCCATTCATGTTTTCTTAGCCTTTGTTTACATGGAAATGGGTAAAGAAGAGGAAGCCCGGGCAGAGATAAGGGAAATCATGAGACTCAATCCGGATTATTCACAGGATATTGTACGGGAGACATTCCCCATGAAAGATCAGGAGAGGCTGGAACATATCGTGGAATCCCTGCGAAAGGCAGGGCTGCCCGCTATCTCCCCTTGAGAATCCCTAATTTTATCGCATCCTCCGGACAGACTTCGTGACAACAAAAACATCGAATGCATTTTGAATAGTCAATCTCTGCGACTTCCTTTTTAACGGCGGCCGCACCCTTTGGGCAAATCTTTTCACATTCCCCACAGCCTACACATTTGGCTGTTATTATCGGGCTCTTTTTGGGTGACTTTTTCCCGGTTAACAGGTGTTCTGCCGTGTTCGGGAGTTTGAATCCTTTAATCAGATGATCTTCGGGTTTCAGAAGGGGATACTCGATTCTTTCCGGCCACAAATTTCGTATGTTCGCCCTTTTCAGAACCGGGATACAGACCGGTTCAATCCCTATCATCCTGCAGATCGAAATGTCCATTGCCATGGGGTCTGTTGATGCCAGAACATATCCAATCTGAACAGGATCGCCGCTATTGGGACCCTGACCTTGCATACCGACAATACCGTCCATGATAATTAACTGGGGCTTTGCCACAACAAGTATATCCAATAGCATATCGGCGAAGGCGGTCCTTGTGGGGAACTGGGCGTGATATTTAGCTTTGGTGAGTCCGGGAATCACGCCGTACATAATCTTACAGGCCAGGGTCATATACTGGAAGGAATGTGTCTTTAGTTTCGGCAGGGCTATTATTTTATCTGCCGCAAAGAGATAGTTACAGACAGGCGTACGTTTTAATCTCCTGCCGCCGGGGATATCCAGTTTCCGGACACCCGTATCGTAGTTTAGAGATACGTCCTCCTCTTTCGCGAGTTCCTCCAGGCCGGACTGTTTATAGACATTTCTCAGGTTTCTCCCGGAGAATGTTCCTGATGGTGAATCACCGATGTAGGGGATGCCACCGGCTGTTTTAACCGCCCTCACAACGGCCCTCAGGAATTCGGGATGGGTAGTAACGGCCCTTCCGGGCTCCCTCGCCGAGAGCAGGTTGACCTTCAGGAGAACCCTGTCCCCCTTTTTAACAAAGCGATCCATTCCACCCAGTGGTCGCAAGAGCGCTCCGATTCCCGGATCTGAATAGGTAGCCTTCAGGATGCTTACCTCCGCTGCACAATTTTCCCCTGACCTTTCCAGACTGCTCGATCCGTTCATACTATGATTCGATACCATAAATATCCCTCTCTTCTTAAATATAATATTCAGGGCCGGCGACCGGTATTGGTTCATCCCTCTCTGAGGCCCCTTCGACACCGGATGGCAGGCCCTATGGGAATAGAAGTCCGGGAAATTTTACTCACCACAGGTAGCCATGTCCATGAAAAAAGGTGCAGTGTGAAGGGGCTGACCGGGTATTCCCTGATTCAGAATTCTCAGTTCCATTATATATTAAAACAGGAATTGATAGTTCTCACTTCCAAATTCTTTTTTATTTCAATTCATTAAATCTCTTTGGACGTCCGTTGCAGGGATCGAAGGAAGGCCCTCAACTGAATCCCCAGAACAACAGATTCCGATAGATAATCTATCATGCAAAAATCATCAAAAATATAAAATAGTTATGAAATGGCATAACTATTGCTCAAAAATTTCCATTTAATTATAAAGGAGATTATTAAAGGATGAATCAAAAAAGGAATAAAGTTCAATCCTCAGGAGAACCCTGGGGGATTCTCTCATGTATTGATCTATATG
>CAYTUL010000174.1:0-7864 GCA_964441135.1 uncultured Desulfobacteraceae bacterium
GATATAACCTCCTCTGGTTATTAGACCCACGTCAAACGGATACCTGGCCCAATAGGCTCGGATATGCATTGACTGATTTGTTTTTCCCCTGCGCCTTGCGCCCTATGCCCTGCGCCGCGTCTTTATCTCCTGTACCTGGCTACGTTATTCTGGGCAATGGCGTAATCGGGGCTCTTCTTGAACAGCACGCCCAGGTACGGTACATTACCCTTAACAAGTTTTTTTGGTCTGAAATCAGGGTCCGCCTTGAGGGCCCTTATCCAGTTGATAAGCTCCCTGGTTGCCGGTTTTTTCTCAATGCCCCTGAAATCCCTGAGACGATAAAAAGAGGTAATGGAATTTTCGAGAAGGTCATCGCCGATATCGGGAAAATGGACCTGCACGATATTTCTCATCATATCCGGCTCTGGAAAGGCGATATGATGAAAATTGCACCGGCCAAGAAAAGGGTCGGACAGGTCCTTTTTTGCGTTGGACGTGATGATGATAACCGGTCTGTGTTTCGCCTTGACGGTCTTATCAATCTCTATGATATCAAATTCCATCTGGTCCAGGATATCGAGCATATCATCCTGAAAATCGGTGTCGGCTTTATCTATCTCATCGATAAGCAGGACTACCTTCTCTTGGGACACGAAGGCCTGGCCGATCTTTCCCATCTTGATATATTCTTCTATATTGCTGACATCCCTTTTGGAATCGCCAAAACGACTGTCGTTAAGACGTGTAAGGGTATCGTATTGATAAAGGGCATCAATAAGTTTCATACTTGACTTGACGTTGAGGACGATGAGTCTCATTTGAAGGGCTTCGGCAATGGCATGGGCAAGCATGGTCTTCCCGGTTCCCGGCTCTCCCTTCAGAAGAAGAGGCATCTCGAGGGCCATTGTGATATTGACAATCTCCGCGAGCTCCTCATCGAGAACATACTGGCTGGCACCCGTAAATTTAACATATGAACATTCATCAGACATACTACACTCCTTCATGTGATATTTTGCACAAATACAGATAAAAAAATAATCATGAATTCAGATTAATCAATAACCACAACCAACCGGAATAGCCTATTGTAGCTCCTGCATGGTCAGAGACCGGCGAAATTTAATTTGAAAATATAACGCACAATGTACCGGTTTGTCAATTGATCCGTCATGGAATAAAATAACAAGTAGAATCGGGGTGATACGCACCATGATATTTCAGGAGAGAAACATCCTTGATATATGGGAAATAAGGACTCCTTACCCGAATATAAGGGGGAGGGCTTCTTCATAGATCCTGTTCCAGAGTTCCTCGCCTTCGAAGCTTTCGATATAGATTTTCATCTTCGGTTCCGTCCCGGAGGGTCGTACGGCGAGCCAGGAGCCGTCTTCGAGTAATACCTTGACCCCGCCTATCGGGGAGTCGTTTCCGGGGGCCCGGGTCAGGACGGAGGTTATGGATAGGCCGGCCAGGGTGGACCGTTTGATCGAATCGGGTTTCAGTGACCTTAAAATCTTTTTTTGTGCGTCCGTGACCGGGCCGTCGGATCTCCTGTAATAGGGTTCTCCGTATTGAGGGACCAGGGTTTCACGGTAGATTTCGGAGGGAGTCTTCCCGGTTTTTGCCAATATCTCGGCGGATAAAAGGGCCATGGAGAAGCCGTCCTTGTCCGTTGACCATGGACTTCCATCCATCCGTAATAAAGACGCCCCTGCACTCTCCTCTCCTCCGAAGGCCAGGGAGCCATCCAGCAAACCCTGAACAAACCATTTAAACCCGACGGGCACTTCATAAAGGTCCTTGCCGAGATCCATTACAATCCTGTCTATCATACTGGTGGTGACAAGGGTCTTCCCCATTGAGATATCCTTTTTCCATGATGGCCTGTTCTGCAGGAGATACCAGACGGCCACGGAAAGGTAATGATTCGGGTTCATGAGCCCGTCCGGGCACACGATGCCGTGCCTGTCGAAATCGGAGTCATTGCCCCAGGCGATGTCAAACCGTTCCGCCATGGCAATCAGGCTTGCCATGGCATAGGGAGAAGAGCAGTCCATTCGTATCAGCCCGTCCACATCCACTGTCATGAATCCGAAGGCGGGATCCACCTGCGTGTTCACCACTTCCAGATTGAGGCCGTATCTTTCGGCGATAGGTCCCCAGAAGTGGACACCGGAGCCGCCCATGGGGTCAGCGCCGATCTTTATTCCTTCTGCCCGGACGGCCTCCATATCAATGACCTCTGACAGGGAGAGAACAAAGGGGGTTATAAAATCCCGGCTGTGGGTTGTCGCGGCCCGGAGGGCCTTTCTGTAGGGGATCCTCCGAATACTTGAATCAGCCGAGCTCATGATCCGGTTTGCCCTCTCTTCTATCCAGCCGGTTACGTCTACATCCGCCGGACCTCCGTGGGGAGGGTTATACTTGAAACCGCCGTCCTGTGGCGGGTTATGGGATGGCGTGATAACCACCCCATCCCCGGTTTCTCTGGTATTCCCCCTGTTATGCTCAAGAATCAGAAACGAGATCACCGGGGTGGGGGTGTATTCATCCCCTTCATGGATCACTACTTCGACCTCATTTGCCGCAAAGACTTCGAGGGCCGTTCTGAAGGAGGGAACGGACAAGGCATGGGTGTCAAAACCAAGGAACAGGGGGCCCTTAATCCCCTTTGAGGCCCTGTGTTCGCATATGGCCTGGGATGTCGCGGCTATATGCGCTTCATTGAAGGTCCCCTTCAGCGATGATCCCCTGTGTCCGGATGTCCCGAAGGATACAGGGCCTCCGGCCGGATCGGTATAATAGGAGGATACAAGCTCAGGGACATTCACCAGGATGGATCTCGGAGCCGGTTTGCCGGCTAATTCATGGACGGTCATTCTTTACAGCCTTTTCAATGGAAATGAAAACACCCGGGGGACGAAAAGGATACATCTACGGGCTATTTCCTTAGGAGTTGTCGATGCTAACCAGGTCACTTATGGACACATTAAGTGACCTGGCGAGGCGTTCTATTAATGCGATACCCGGCATATGGGTCCCGGCTTCAAGTCGCGAAATATTGGGCCTCTTCACACCTGACATCCGGGCAAGCTGTTCCTGGGTCAGGCCGCGTACTTTCCGCAAGGATCTCACACGCTTTCCGATACGCTTGCCGGTGCCCGGCTCAGGTTTCCTGGACCTGCCTTCGGCCAGATTCCCTATGACATCCCAGGGCACGGAAAATTCGTTCCCGTTTGATTGGATAACAGTAAAGATTTCCCCGTCTCCTTCAAGATATACATCCAATACTTCGGACTGATCATCATCCGGTATTGGGCGTCTCAGTAAAAAAATGCTTCCGTCTTCCATAGCCACCCGGAAAGCATCCTTTTTCGAGTCATAGGAAGCGGCCCATATTCGAGCCTCCTTTTTTACTGGCATTTGCTGTGCTAAAATCATTTGTAAGACTCCTCTTTCACATATCCCATGTCAATCAAGGCCTTTTTTAGTCTTTTTGATACCTTAAAATCGTCCATCGGGCACTGATTTTCTATATCAAAACGCCCTATATTCCGGCCTGTCGAGGTAAGAATATGGACGTGATACGGGAAATGATCGCCGGTGTAGGTGACAAATATGAATCCCATGTATCGTTTCCGGCCCATTATTCTAAATGTATCATTAATGATACCTCAAGTCAATAACCACAATACACAAAAAATGGAATGATAAAAATCCCCTTCAACCATAAATCTATCACCTGATTCTTGAAAAGGCTAAGAGTTTTTCTGACCTCATACTTACCGACCCTGAACCGACTCCCCATATCTTTATGGGCGAGCGGAACGGGAAAGTATTAGACAGGATAACAGGATACACAGGATTATTATCGGGAAACCCCGGATAAAGGGCACGAGAATAACTGTAAGCCTGATTCTTGGGTATTTCGCCGCCGGGCATACTATTGATGAGATCGGTGCTGAATTTCCGCACCTTAACAAGGAACACCTTATGGCATGTTTGGCGTACGCCCGTGATTTAGTGTCTCTTTCGGGGATGGTTGAAACCCCTCGCCTTCAGGCGAAGTAAATTTTTCATTGTCACGGAACGACTTGTCATTCCGGCCAACGAGCCGGAATCCAGGAAATAGTGCTGACGAGGGGCATTCATTTGGATTTGAAGTTGAACCTACATGGGCCTGAAAATAAATAGGCTCTCAATCCTTCCGCTGGAATATATAGGACGAATTTTGAAGAAAATGAAGACCGGGGAGCTTAAAGGGCAGGGTTTCATGGGAGCCGATGATGAGGAAACCACCGGGTTCGAGGCACGTTAAAATACGCTTCAGGGCGGGTTGAATGATATCTTTCTGATAATAGGTCAGAAGGTTGTTTCTTAAAAAGATGATATGAAATCGGGAGTGGGGCGTTTCCCTCAGGAGATTATGCCGCCGCCATTGGATGCCCCTTTTTAACGGCTCTTTTATCCAATATTGCCTGCCGCCCCCCTTTTTTTCGAAGTATTTCGATATATACTCTTCCGGCATCTCTTTCAGGCTGCTCGGGGGATAGACACCTTTCCTTGCCCGGTCCAGGTAGTCCGGATTCATGTCCGTAGCCCATAGGGCGAGTTCCGGGGGACCGGTATGGGGTGTCGCCATCTCTTCCCACAGGATCTTCAGGCTATAGGCCTCCTCCCCTGAGGCGCAACCGGCGGACCAGGCCGTAATAGTCTCCTCCTGTTTCTCCATAAGCCCGGGTATTATCTCATCCCGGAGGAGTTGCCAGAGCCCTCTATCACGAAAGAAGCGGCTGATGGAGACGGTCATCAGGAGCTCGCACTTTTTCCTGGCTTCGGCCCTCTTTTCAAGCTCGGTCAAATACCCGGTCATGTGCCGGCAGTTTAATTCAAGCATATGCCGGTGGATCCGTTTCTTGACCCCCTTCCGGACCTTCCGGTATCCGTCCCAGGAGAGGCCGAGAAATTGCAGAAGCAGGCGGAATTGCTGGTCATCCATGGGTTCACCACAGAACACAAAAAAATTTTGGACAGGATGGACAGGATTAACTGGATAAGGTTTCATCTCTCACAAATCATATCCACATTCCAATGAAAAATAATCTCTGTGTCCTCCATACTCCCGTGGTGAGCATGTTTGGCCTTTATTCAAACAGCCCCATCAGCCTCTTCAGGCGCTTCACCGCCCTCGGCAGGACTTCACCTATTTCCTCATGGAATCTCAGATGGGCGTAATGGTCGAGGGGCGTCTCGCCCTGGTTTATAATCACCAGTCTGGCCCCGGCCCTGAGGGCCTCCCTCGGCATGTCCGCCGCCGGGGTGACCACGAGGCTGGATCCTACCACGATAAAGAGATCGCACTTTTCGGAGTGCGCGAAGGAGATCATCAGGTCCTTTTCAGGGAGGGACTGGCCGAAATCCACGACGCTCCGGGTGAGCTCACCCCCACAGGGACAGGTTGTCCTTCCGGTTGACCGGTCGATGGTCTTCCCGCACCGGACGCACCGGAGTTTTGTTATATTTCCATGAAGTTCGGCCAGGAGGTCGGGTCGAATCCCGGATTTGAGGTGAAGGTTATCCACATTCTGTGAGATCAGGAACCTCAGTTTGCCCAGGTTTTGAAGCTCCACGATCGAGAGGTGGCCTTTATTGGGATCGACCGACTCCCAGGGAACGTCCATGGGTCTTGGGGGCAGGCCCTTATCCTTTCTTGTCCATAATCCGTCCGGACCCCTGAAATCGGGGAGCCCCGATTCCGTGCTGATCCCGGCCCCCGTGAAAAGGACCGGATAGGCGGATTCATGAAGCCATTGGGCAAGAGTCTGAATTCTTAATGTTAGATCGTCATTCATTGGATTACCTCCGACATGGTTTTCTTTTATATTTAATCGATATTCTTTTTCAATCCATAAAATCATAAAAAACAATTCTTTTTTTATTGATTTCTTATATTGTTTGTTTTATTAGTTCAATCTTTAGTTTCTTTACATATGCATCTTTTAACAGGAGCATTTATGGGTTTAGATGAAGAACCGAATAGTTGCAATAGAACAAAAGGAGTCCAGGGAGTTCTGTGGCATTGAGGACAACCAAAAATTTGCGGGGGTCCACCTGCTTGTCGAATTATGGACATCCTTCCATTTAACCGATACCCGACGTATCCGGGACATCATCGTGAAGGCGGTCAATGCCTGCGGGGCAACAATTCTGAACATTGACCTTCATGTCTTCTCGCCTAATGGTGGTGTATCCGGCGTAGCCATCCTGCAAGAATCACACCTAAGCATCCATACCTGGCCTGAATATAAATACGCGGCAATAGACCTTTTCGTATGCGGCACGATTAACCCGAAACCCGCGATTCCCGTGCTTAAGGAAGAATTCCGGCCTGTCAGGATGGAAGTTCAGGAGATCAAGCGGGGGATTTTAACATGAGAGCCGGTTCTGACTGGATAAGTGAAAAATGGGAAGATGTCGAGATTCGCTATCGCTTAAAATCGTTTCTCCATAATGAAGAGACTGATTTTCAGCATCTACAGCTTGTGGATACCTATGAATACGGCAAGATGCTTTTATTAGATGGAATCGTTCAGACAACAGAAAGGGACGAGTTCATCTATCATGAAATGATGGTTCACGTGCCGATGCTTTCCCATCCCGATCCCAGGAAAGTCCTCATTATAGGGGGAGGGGACGGTGGGATCCTGCGTGAGGTACTGCGATATAAGACGATCGAAAAGGCTACTATCGTGGAAATCGACCCCTTGGTGATCGACTTCTGCAGGGAGCATTTGCCGGGGCTCAGCAGAGGGGCCTTTGAGGATAAAAGAACCGATCTGGTCATTGCCGACGGCGCGAGTTTTATTAAGGAGACGAAAAATCGATTTGATGTGATCATCGTGGATTCCCCTGACCCGATTGGTCCTGCGGGCGTACTATTTTCTGAAGAATTTTATATGGATATTCACAAGGTAACAGATGCCGGAGGCGTCATGGTACGCCAGACCGGATCTTTACACATGCAGGCCGGGGAGCAGGAAGAAGCCTACGGATTGTTGAGTAATCTATATATTCACACGGCCTTTTATGTCTACACTGTGCCCACGTACATCGGCGGTCTTTTTTCCACCATTTTTTGCTCTGACAGTATTGACCCCTTTGAAATGACAAAGGAAGTATTACAGCGGAAGAAGTCCCAGGCCTCAATCGATACATTATATTACAACCCCGGTATCCACATTGGGGCTTTTCATATTCCCGGGTTTTTCAAAGGTCGTCTGCAGTGAAGAGTTATGCCGGAAAAATCGAAAAGGATGAATCCATCCTTCCCGCCGTGGTCACGTTCGGATGGGAACTCGTGATGGACTTGCATGGGTGCCGTTACGAAATGATCTCCAACGGGGAAGAGATTCAAAGGTTTGCCAGGGAACTGTGTGAGGTTATCGAGATGAAGGCCTATGGCGAACCCCTTACACCCTATTTCGGAGAAAATCAGGAGCACACCAAGGGTTATTCCCTTCTTCAATTCATTGAAACCAGTTCCATTGTCGGTCATTTCTCGGAAAACACCGGGTCCGCCTATATTAACATTTTTTCCTGTAAAAGATATAACCCGGAAAGGGCTGAAAAGTTTACAAAGGAATTTTTCGGTGCGGAGCGTGTTCATTCGCGGTTTATTTCAAGGGGTCGAGCAGGGACGGGATAAACAGAACGACATATTGAAATTTTGGAAAAATAAACCATGCCCGATAAGCTGAGACCCATGAAAAACGCTCCCTTTTGCCCAATCTCGTCGTCATGCTCAAATTTTAATCCTCGAAATACTCAATGTATTCCTGTGGTTAAAATTTTCGCCTTCCTTGACCTTGAACAAAATTGA
>CAYTUL010000175.1:0-7855 GCA_964441135.1 uncultured Desulfobacteraceae bacterium
ATTAAGCTCCAATGAACGGATACAGAACATTATTTTTGGGAGCGAATAGTCCCTCATGAGCTACGATACCTATCAGTTTGAATACTATTCCAAGGTAGTGGCGGACGGCATAGACGGGGAAAAGAAAAAAAAGCGGCGGGAGGAGGTATTTCCGTTGGATTGTGAAAAGGCCTTTGAATTGGGCGTGAGAATGACAAAGCAAGAAGACGTTCGTTAACACATTAGCTTTTTGAATAGATCGTTCGTACAAAAGGGACTTGGGGATGTGAGAGAGAGGCGTAGGGTAAAAAATTAATCAGACGAAAAAATTCTACTTTGCTCCCTGCTCCCTGCGCCTCGGATCTTTATATCAGGTTTTTCGCTCCAGAAAAGAGATTTCCGGACTCCAGATTTATTAGTGGGGCTAAATAGCAGCGACATCTAATTTCTGTAGGTCTTCAACTTTGGGCAATGTCTCGGGTGTCCTGGGCCATGGATTGACCCAGACCAGCCTGCTGAATTTCCATTGGTCATTCACCCTTTGATATTCGCACTCATATCTGCCTTGGGTCCATCTCCAGGCATTGCCCGTTTCGGGATCGGCAATCAATATGTATAACAGCCAGTGCCCCTTTGCCCTGTCCCCCTCAACCGTGACCACGGGCATGGTGGCGAAATGGGCGTCCCGGCCTTTGCCTGTATTGACGTTGGCCATGGTATCCGTGAACAGCCTGCCGATTTGCACCTTGCCATCACAGAGCGGGTGCCTGAAAATAAGAGCTTTCGCGTCCTCCGTGAAACATTCGGTCATTTCATGCCACTGGCGATTGTTGAGCCAAAAGATGTAATCGCGGTGCAGGGCCTTGATTGCCTCCGTATCTTCCAAGGTCCGCAGTCTTTTTTCCATTTCCTCCAAAGTCATGGTATGCCTCCTTTCTGGGGATCCGGAGGGGCCTTTCTTTTTCGATCAGCTTTTTGTGTACTCCTGTCTTATCACCTCCGTCGTTCGCGTAAAATACTCTTTATCGTCCTCGGCGATCGTATGGAGGGGGAGTACCCATCCCATATCCCGGAGATTCTCCATTAGCATGGGGAGAATATCGTAGGGGACGGATAGTAGCATGAGGCCTTCGGGAAGGACCTTTCTTGCCTTCATTCCCGATCCGAGACCGGTTACCGTATAATTCAATTCGCCGCTTACATAGGGATAAGCAAAAAGCCAGGAGCACATGATTACGGGGGTGCTCTTGGCGGTGAGCATCTTCCCGGTCGTATAACTGACAGCCCTGAGAATAATCTCCGCCTGACTTACGTTCGCGGTAATAAGGAGTACATCGGGATCAAAAGGGATCCCATCCAACGGAGAGAAGGCGACATACCTGATCGTGTCCTTTGGCAGCTTGGGAACGTACTGGTAGATCCTTTTATTGGCACGGGCCTCTTTATATATGCCCTCCTTGGCGCCGATTTCCCCGCTTATAAAGATAGGCTCGGGCTCCCTCATACCCAATACCAGGGAACCCAGGCACGCGAAATTCTCCTTCACGGCGTAAAAGGGATTTCCACCCTGGGCCTCTTTGAACATTTCGCATAGGGCCAATTCTTTGTCAAGCCGGTCGATCCCTTCGGGCCTGTTAAGCAGGAATTTGACCCCCACGGGACTCCTTTCGAAATCGAATTTTTGAAATATGGAATAATCCCTTGGTATACTTTGCATGTCAATCTCCTTGTATTGTAAGATCCATAAAATCCATCATTACCCACCCCGCATCATGCCCGGGAGCCAGAGGGCCATTTGGGGAAAAGCGATCAGCAGAATCAGGAACAGAAACAGTACAACCATATAGGGCACCGCGCCCCGCATAAGCTTATCTACCGGGATATCGAATGTGCTTCTGACTAAAAACAGTTCCAGTCCCATGGGGGGCGTAATCAATCCTATCTGCATGTTAACCACATACAGAACGCCGAACCAGACGGGATTAAAGCCCAGTTCCTCGATCACGGGGACAAAGAGCGGCACCGTGAGCATCATGATCGTTATGGCGTCGATAAAACAACCCAGCGCCAGGAGAAGGACATTGATGGTGATAATCACCAGCCAGGGAGACAGTCCGAATGACAGGACAAAATCCACGATACCATTGGCCAGACCGGAACTCCCGATAACATAAGAAAAGAGCCATGCCCCAACCATCATGAAAAGGATCATCCCGTTTATAATGCCCGTTTCCACTAGGGCCTGATGGAGACCTTTCCACCGCAATCCGAAAAAGATAACGGCGATTAAAAGTACAACCACACACCCCACTCCGGCGGCTTCGGTCGGTGTGGCGATACCGAGGTAGATGGTGCCAAGAATGGAAAACATCACCAGGACCACGGGCCATATCTTCTTGAGGGAAGAGAACCTCCTCCCCCAGTTAACGCGGCCGATGGGCGGTCCGAGGGAATGGTTGCGGGAGCAAAGGATGATGGGAACAGCAGACAGCATGACGGCCAGGATGACGCCGGGCACTATCCCGGCGATGAACAGATGGCCTATGGAGACCTCTCCCAGTACGCCGTAAATAATCATACCGGCACTGGGAGGGATCAGCGGGCCAAGGACACCCCCGCAGCAGAGCCCTCCCATGGCCAGTTCCTTATTGTATCCATATCGTTCAAATTCCGGTTCAGCCACCTTGCCCACGGCGACGATACAGGCACTGCTGGTCCCAATGGCGGCCGCCATACCCGCCTCACCCAGGATGCTGGTGACGATCAGTCCGCCGGGGACACGGGAGAGCCAGCTCCTGGCGGCATCATATAGATCCTCTCCGATTTTTGTCTGGCTGATGAGACAGGCCATGAGAACAAACAGGGGCAGGGGGGTCCAATTGATATCGTAGAGGGCCTGAAACGTGGTCCAGCCGATTTTCTCAAGGCTGAAGGGACCGTAAATGAAATAGGCGACCGCCGCGGAAGTAAGCCCCAGGGAATAGATCACAGGCAATCCAAGCATCATCAGAGCGAGCATACTGACCACCAGAATGGGTGCCGCTATAGCGAAATCCATAGATACCTCGTACGATCCGGAGCTTGATAAACAATCAGGGGATGTAGGACATCATTTAATCTAAATCCTGTTTACCCGTCTTGAATTGTGTGATCCCATGACAGATTTTTCCTATAAGAACCAGGCAGAGGAGACCATACCCCACAGGAATGACGAATTTAATGGGGGCCAAGGGCACGGCCCATGGAGATGCACTGACCTGACCGATACGGAGGGCGTATAAGGCATTGCCTCCGCTCTTCCAGGTGAGTAGGACAACAAAAATAAGCGCGAAAAACGGGAAGATGATCTTAAGCAGGATGCGCTGAACGCCTTCCGGAAAACGGGAGGAGATCATGTCGTTTCTCACGTGCCGGTCCATTTTTTCCACAGCGGCGACGGCCAGTACTCCGCAGAAAAGGAGGAACATGGTGCTGATTTCATAGGTATAGGGGTCCGGGGCGTGAAACACATATCGTTTAATCACCCCGTATGTCACGACCCATGCCATCAATAGTACCAGGATGCCGCTCAAGATCAGGAGAAATTGGCTGGCACGGCCGATCAGATGTTCCAGCTTGTGGGCTATTTTGGCAATCAACTTGACGCCTCCCTGTCTATCCCTCGTTCCGGATCGATCACGCTTCTTTTAGGCGTGGTTCTCGTGGACGTACCGTTGTCATGGGTCTGCTCATCTATTGGGGGAATTTGCTATTGGCCTCCTCGGCAATCTTCAGTACCTTTTTCCCCACATCTCCCATCACGCGAAGCTGTTTTTCCGTATAGGGGCGGACCGCCTCCTTCCACCGGGCACGTTCCGACGCAGGTACGTTGTAGACCTCGACCCCGGCGGCGCCCAGTTCCTCGATGTCCTTCTCGAATTTCACCATTTCGGTATCGCTTATTATTTTCGAAGTCTTTTGGGCCTCCTCGATCAGGATATCCTGGATGTTTTTGGGGATTTTCTTCCACATCTTGAGGTTAATGCTGAATCCATGGGAAGCACTGATAAAATAGGCTGTTGACATATACGGGGTCACTTCGTTCAATTTAAAAATTCGTGCCGCGGCAGGTGCCGTAAGTACCGCTTCCACGACTTTCTTTTCCAGGGACTGGTAGGATTCCGTATAGGCGATGGCAACGGGGGCCGCTCCCATGGCCGTTATGAGAGATGAACACGTGGGAGAGAGGGCCTGGACAAGCAATCCCTTCCATTCCTCTAAGTTCCTGATCGGTTTTGTGGAAAATAGTTCCAGCCCCGTATAGTGATGTAGGCATAGGAGTTTCTGGTTAAATTTTTTCTCCAATATCCCATTATATATGGGTTCTATGAGGGGTGCTGCATAGGCATTGGCCCTTACGTTATTGAACAGAAAAGGCAATTCCACGGCCGCTAATTTCGGATCATTAAAGGAATAGGCATTGGGAGTAAGGGCACCCATTTCGGCGGCTCCAGCCCTCACGGCATCAAGAATCTCAGGAAATTTCACCATCTGTTCGGACGGGTAATACTCGATTCTATATTTTCCGGCCGCCCGTTCGTTGAACCTGTCGGCGAAAGCCTTTTCCTCAATCACATAGGGACCCATGGCCGCACTTGCCATCTTTAGGATCACCGGTCCCTTTGCTTCGGAAATGCCGGCGGAAGCAATAAAAAGAAACGGGATCGTGATCATAAACACCCAACCGAATAACGCAGATGATTTTTTCATGGCTGAAATCCTCCTTTCCGGTGTAAACGTATTGGATTTTTTATTAAACCGATGTCTTAAAACACCATCCGATGGTGACCTATCACCCCCTTTGCCTGATGAATGTGCGAATACTTCCGGTAATACGCTCGGTACTCCCCATGAGTTCCTGTTTTATCTTCATCAGCTCCGGTCTCAACCGGGTTTCGGGACCCACTACACTCAATGCGGCCGGCCAGAAGTAATGCTTTATCGGGGCGGATACACACAGGGAACCCGCGATTCGCTCACCATAACTGACGGCATATCCCTGTTTTCTGATTTTTTTGGCCTGTTCCATAATGATTTTCTTATCCGTCAAGGAACGGTCCGTTACACGCGCAATGCTCAGGTCCTTCATTGCGGCCTTCAGTTCGTTATCTTGAAGTTGTGACAACAATACCCTCGCGGTCGCCCCGACGAATATGGGTCCTACGGGATCATATTGATCGATTACTCTCAGGTCATGTTTGCTTGGGATCTCATGCAACCGGACGTATTGAATTCCGATCATGATATTCAAGGTTACCGTATCTTCCACGACCTCCCATAATCGTCTCATCTCATCGAGGGCTATCGTAACCAGGTGATTATGAGTCGTTTGGGGATTGGATGAAAGACGGATAACCAGTGGACCAAGATGGTATTGCTGGGTATTTGGATCCTGTGCGGCCAGGTAGGATTCCTTAAGGGCTTTGAGGAGTCTGTGGGTCGTGGACTTGGATAGTTTGCAATACGTGGCAATCTCCGTCACGGTGTCGATACCATTGCTTAAGCAGAAGAGGATATCCGCCGCTCGGGAGACGGATTTGACTGATGTGGTATGTTTTCCGTTTTGCAAGGTATTGTTCCGTATAGTGGAAAAGGATTTCCGTATTTTGGGATTAAGACTACATCCCCATTCTCTGCCTTGTCAATGTTTTTTTCTACTCCACGCGAAAGTATGGGAGCGCCGAAGAACAATGACCGGGGAACATCTAAATGGTGAATCAGGGAGTCGATAATTTTCTTTGACTTACTAATCCTGTCACCGATAGAATGCCCTATTCGTTGCGATATTCATAAACAGGAGAGGGAGGAAAATGGATGCATACCCGTGGTGGACTGAGGAGCACAGGGAATTTTCCCGTAAAGTGAACAGTTTTGCAGAAGAGGTCATGCCCCGTGAAGCGGAGACCCGATGGAAGAGGGAATTCCCGGGAGACATCTTTAACAGGATCGGAGAAGAGGGTTTTACGGGTGCCGGTGTCCCCAAAGAATATGGGGGATTGGGTCTGGGGGCAACGGGGGCCTGCATTGCAGCGGAGGCATTTAATCGGATGCCTGGGATAGGACGGGTCTTTGTGGGCAATATGCTCGGCGGGTTGAGGCAGGTGATCGCGTTCGGAACGGAAGAGCAGAAGAAAAGGATCCTCCCGAAGATCGCGAGAGGAGAACTCGGGGCCATCGTAATTACGGAACCCTTTGCCGGCACGGACGCCGCGGCCATGGAAACCAGAGCGAGACGGGAGGGAGAGGCCTATGTGCTGAACGGGAAGAAGCGTCATATCGTATCGGCAGGTGTCGCCGACAGGTATATGGTCTATGCCCGCACCAGCGATGACCCCGGGGACAGGAAAAAATACAGGCATCTCACGGCGTTTATCGTGGAAAAGGGAACGACTGGATTTTCCACGGAAAAGATTAATGAGATTATGGGTTTTGAAAACATACAGAACGGGGTCCTGAATTTTAAGGATACGCGCGTGCCGGAAGGCAATCTCATAGGAAGAGAAGGGGAGGGATGGAAGGTCATGACTGCCGGCCTGAATTTTGAGAGGACCCTTATCTGTGCCCAGGTCCTCGGCTGGATGGGTGAACTGCTGAGGAATGTCGTCCCCTATGCCAGGAGACGCGTTCAGTTCGGCAAACGCACCATTGATTTCGTGAACAATCAATTCAAGATCGCGGATATAATCAGCAAGTTGAAGATAGCGAGGCTGCTTACATACCATATCGCGCACCTGTGGGATATCGGCTGGGACATCACCCTGGAATCCAACATCGCCAAGGTTTATAACTGTGAAGAGGTCTTGCAGACCAGTCTGGACGCCATTCAGGTCATGGGAGGCGACGGGGTAACGCCCTTTTATCCCCTGTCGGCCATTATGAACGTGGCAAAGGTGGAGAATATTGCCGGGGGAACCATGGAGGCCTGCAGAATGGTGATTTTCAGGACGGCATTGAGACAGATGGCGGAGGAATTGAAACTCCCCCGACGTATCATCCATGAGGAATTAGGAGTCCCCGTCCCAGCCGGCATCCCGTTGGAAAAGCGGGAAGAGATACGTCAAGAACATCTTCTCAGAATCCTGGCCGAGGACTACCGGGTAAACCCGGGTCTTCATATGAGCCGCGAGGATCTCCTGGAGTACTTTGACGTCGGGGACGAAGAACTGGATGAAGCGCTCATGGGCCTCGAAGATAAAGGTCTCGTGAAGGTTTTCCGGGATAAAAAGGGTATCGCCCTTGCAAAGGCGACCTATGAAGGCCTGGGGAAGGCCTTTCCCCTTGAATACTATCGGTGGTTCCCTGACTGGGTCAAGGAGGAGAACGTTTTTTAACATGTCTCCTGAATTCCACCCACTTACCCGAGTAGCCAGCCATACGCCGGGTTATGGGAAGATCTCTCTATTCTATTAGAAGATGACATCTCGATGGTGGATTAGAGGTCATTTTACAATTTGAAATCTCGTGGCATATCGCATATAATCTTGTGATTACATATCTAAAGGAGGAAAATATCATGGCCAATTGCGCGGAAATGAAACAAGGTGATTTGTACATTTGTGATGCCTGCGGGCTTGAACTCCAGGTCACAAAGGCCTGCTCTTGCGGCAGCGAAGAGGAAGGCGCGTGCAGCATTCCCTTGCAATGCTGCGGTAAGGATATGGTAAAAAAATAAGGCCCCGGAGCAGGCATCACAAACAGGGATACCGGATTTTTGGTAGTGTCCGTTGTGTGTTGTCCGTTGTCTGTAGTCAGGAAAAAAATGGCTACTTTTTCAGTTCGTTGCGATGATTTATAGTTCAAACAACCTTCTCACATAAGGTATATAAATTACTTATAC
>CAYTUL010000176.1:0-7850 GCA_964441135.1 uncultured Desulfobacteraceae bacterium
TAATTAAGAGAAGGTCATGATTTTCGGTAGTGACTGACAACTAACAACGGACACTACTTTATTTACCATTATCCAGGTAAATCCCAAAATTACAATAAAAATAATAGACTTCTGTTGGAACCAGAAGTATCATCTTAACAGCCTGGATAAAATATCTCTACGAGGTAGGATTTCTTCCGACTTCACCAAAGCTTCGACGAGACAAGCCTTTCCCAGAATTACTACCGGGAAGGGCGGGTAAAGGAAAAGTATCTAATTTCGATGAGAGTAAATCGCCCGAGTAAAACAGCGCAGCGCGTTGCGATGCGGCGCGCTGCACATCAACTCCTGGATGACCCGAAAGTTTTCGATGACCCTATTGCGCTTGTCATTATCGGCAAAGAAAGCTCTTTATCACTGCAAGCCGATCCCCATCGATTCGAGAATTCGCCGCTGTCGCCCTACTTGAGAGCTTTCGTCGCCGCACGCAATCGATATGCTGAGGATGAACTTGCCTTAGGCATTCAGTACGGTATTCGCCAATATGTCATCTTAGGGGCGGGGCTTGACACATTCGCCTACCGAAACCCGTATCCTCAAGGGATGCTGCACGTGCTCGAAGTCGACCACCCTATGACGCAGGCCTGGAAGCGAGCGCGCTTGGAAGATGCGGGTATCACACTCCCAGGCGATCTCACCTTCGTACCGGTCGACTTTAAAACACAGACTCTTTCAGTGGGGCTGCTGAGGGCGGGGTACGATCCGGGCAGATGCACGTTCTTTTCGTGGCTCGGTGTCACGGAATACCTGACGGCCCGGGCCGTGACGGCGATATTACGTTTTATTGCCTCGGCGCCGGCAGGAAGCGTGGTCGTCTTCGACTACATTCTCTCCCCATCGCTGCTGACTCCGGCGCAGCGGTCGCGATATAATGCGCTTGCACAGCGGGTAGCATCCGTTGGGGAGCCGTGGCAGGCATTCTTTGACCCCGGATTGCTGACAACAGATCTGGGAGCCATGGGCTTCAAATATGTCAAAGACAATAACCCGGAAGAGATTAATGCAATGTACTTCAGGGACCGGAAAGATGGGCTCCGGGTCGGGAGCTTGTCGCACCTGATGAAGGCTCAGGTTTGAGAACCCGGACAACCAAGGCTGGTCCCGGTGGACATCATCTTCGGCATCGGCGTCGAGATGCTTTCACATGGTTTCCTTTTTGAACACCTCAACAATTCCCTTATCGCCGTCGACCCGGACGTGGTCTCCCGTTTCGATGACGGCCGTCGGGTCCTGGTCAAAATCCGTCACCGTCGGCACTTTCATGTTCATGGCGGCAAAAATCGTCAGGTTGTTCCCCTTCCTGTAAAGAAAGGCCGCGGGATTGGTGCCGAACTGCCTGGTCCTGCCGTAGCCCACAAAACCGCCGGAACCCCGGGGTTCCGTGAAAACGAGTACCTTATCCTTGAAGGGGACCCCCAATAGGGGGTGATTTCGTTCGACGGTGTAACCGCCTTGCACATTCACGTTGCCCCATCCCATCAAGGGCATTTTCGAAACCAGCGCTTCCCCTTCTGCTACGCCACCTATCACTTTGCGGCCTTTGAGCGTTATTTTTTTTGCAGATTCTTTCGTCATGTGTTCACCTCCACTGGCCTTTCCATTTGCCCGTAACGGCGGCGTCAATACAATCTTCCATGGTGCCGTACCATACATCGAATTTATTCGGATGCTTAAATCCGGTGATATAGTAGTTCTGTTTGATCGCGTCCGTGGCCATGACGGCGGATTCGGGCATTTCCCCCATCAATAATCCGGGACAACTGCCGGACAGAAGGACGCCTCCGGCGTTTTGGATAACCTCGGGGAGTCCCATCAGTTCCGCGGCCCTGTAAGTCAGGGGATTGGTCATGACCCACAAAGGGGATGTACATTTTTTCCCCTCCAGGAGAGTGGCAACTTTTTGAAGCTCCACAATATTATAGTGGGGGCACCCCAGATAGACAAAGTCAACATGGTCATTGGAGGCGTAGTTCATCATCTCATAGACCCTTTTCAGGTCATTGCGGTCCATGGTTATTTTTCGAGCGGGTTTATTTCCCTTGAAGGCGGCTTCCACTGTGGGCGCTTCAGGCGTCATCCCCGGGATATGATACATGCGGACATTTCCGCCGGTATTCAGGGTCGAATTCATCTTTACCAGTTGACTCGTGGTAGGTTTTCCGATCCCTGTGATGGCCGGAACCTCCAGGCTGAGGGCCTCGCCCACGGCCCAGCCCAGAAGATCGTAGTCCATGTCACTTTTCATTTCATCCGTGAATTCCACCAACACCGTGGCGCTACGATTCTCGTCCATATGCATGTCATAATAGGGGACCTTTCCCAGATAGGCCGTTTGAAAGCAGCCGTCGAAGTTGCTCCTCGCCCCCAGAACCGCGTTGACCCAGGGTATGGCCGAACTCTCCACCCAGGCGCAGTGCTGACCTACAGCCGGCCAGTAGGATGCCGTCAAATAGGCGTCGCAGGAAAAGGTCGGGATCATACCCATCTTAATCCAGGCCTTAAAAGGCTCCAGGCACTTCTTGTGAAACTCCGGGTCGCTGTTGGGCTGGGTGCCGCAGTTTTCCCACCCGTCATAGATAAAGCCGGGCGCCGTCGCCTTGTTGGCAAAGGTCGGTACTTTGAATTTTTCACCCCTTGCCGCGCAGGCCTCGATCTCCTCCGGCGTTATAGTATAATCCACTACCCAGTTCACCCCGGGATGCAGATCCACCGTTCCGTCGATATCCACCAGCTTTTCCGCATCGGCTGCTTCCCCGTAGGCGATCAGAAACTGCATACACTTTTGTGCGATCTCACCCTGCTCGCCGTTCTGGATCCTTTTTTCTTCATCGGTTAAATACATCTTTAATCCCCCTCGGTTTTCATGAAAATATTATTAAAAAATCGATTCCCTCCGCCAGTCAGACTTTAATACAGGCCACCTGATGTCCATTACCGACATCACGCAACTGGGGAACGGCCTGGCTGCATTCGGATACGGCGATGGGACAACGAGTGTGAAAGTTGCACCCCGGCGGCGGTTTGAGGGGACTCGGTACATCGCCTTCCAGAATAATTCTCTCACGGGTTTCTTCGATATGCGGGTCGGGTATAGGGATCGCGGACAGCAGGGCTCGGGAGTAGGGGTGTAGTGTGTTATCATAAAGCTCCTCGGCTCCGGCTATTTCCACAATACGACCGAGATACATGACCGCTATCCGAGTACTGATATATTGTACGGCCAGAAGATCGTGGGAAATAAACATATAGGTCAAGCCTTCTTTTTTCCCCTGCAGCTCCAGCAACAGGTTGATGATCTGGGCCTGAATGGAGACATCCAGGGCGGAGATGGGTTCGTCACAGATTATCAGGGACGGGTCGCCGGCCAGGGCGCGGGCTACGGCAATACGCTGTCTCTGGCCGCCACTGAACTCATGGGGAAAGCGATCCGACATACTGGGATCCAGTCCCGCCATGAGGAAGAGTTCCTCCACCTTTTCGTCATATTCCCGTTTCCCGGCAACCAGATCGTGCACTTTCAGGGGCTCACCGACGATACTCCCTGCGTTCATGCGGGGGTTCAGGGAGCCGTAGGGGTCCTGAAAGACAAAGGCCATTCTGCGTCGCAGGGTCTTTATTCTGTTTCCCGATAAGGGGGCGATATCTTTTCCCTCAAAGAGGATCTGTCCTCCCGTGGAGTGGTAGAGTCGCTGGACGCATCGTCCCACCGTGGTTTTTCCGCAACCGCTCTCCCCGACCAGTCCGAAGGTTTCACCTTTTTTTATGTAAAAACTTATATCGTCAATCGCCTTTACATCGGCGACTTTATGTCTCAAAAGGCCCCGGGTCACGGGGAAATACATTCGCAGGTTATTTACCTCTAAAATAGTCTGTTGTGCCGGCTGCATATGTTTCGCCCCGCCCACCACATCGGTGTACTGTACCGGTACCGCTATTTCGTCTTGATCCACCGCGGACATGTCGCCTATTGATCTCATATCCACGTGGCAGCCGACGTAGTGCTGACCTTCCACATGCTGCAGTTCCTTCCAGGGCTTTGTCCGGCATGCTTCGGTCTTATATCTGCACCGGGGTAAAAAGGGGCAGGTGGAGGGCATATTGATCAGATGAGGGGGTAGACCCTCAATGGGAATCAGCTTTTTCCCCAATTTGGGAACGCATTGGAGCAGGCTGATGGTGTAAGGGTGGAGCGGGTTATCCCAGATCTCTTTAACGGTGCCTGATTCCACAATACGACCGGCATACATGACGTTGATCCGCTGGGCATAGCGGGCGACTATACCTAAATTATGTGTGACCAGCACCATGGCGGTTTTGAATCGTTCTACGATATCCTTCATGAGCTCCAATAGCTGCGCCTGAATCGTTGCATCCAGCGCCGTTGTGGGTTCATCGGCTATAATCAGCCGGGGATTGCAGGATACGGCCATGGCCACCATTACGCGCTGACGCATGCCGCCGCTGAACTGGTGGGGGTAGTCGTCAACCCGTCGCTCAGAATCGGGGATACCCACCAGGTTGAGCAGCTCGATGCTGCGTTCTCTGGCCCTATGGGTATCCATATTCAGATGCAACTGCATGACCTCATTCAGTTGCCGGGCCACAGTCATGGCCGGGTTGAGAGAAGTCATGGGTTCCTGAAATATCATGCTTATCTTGCGGCCGCGAATGGAGCGCATCTCCGGCCCGTTGGCTTCAAATCGAAGGAGATCCCGGTTTTCAAAAATCACCTTTCCGCCGACGATTTCCCCCGGCGGGCTCGGTATAAGCTGCATGAGGGATAACTGGCTGACGGATTTGCCGCATCCGCTCTCCCCCACCAGTCCGACAATTTCTCCTTCGTTGATGTGGTAGGAAACACCGTCTACCGCCTTCACAAGGCCGCGCTCGGTAGCGAATTGTGTCCTCAGGTTTTCAACTTTTAAAAGCATCGTCATCCGTTAAACTCCAAAAACGGGTTCAATTGAATGGTTCACGATCCTTTCCGGCCCTGTGCCCTGCGCCCTGAGCCTTGTGTCTTCAGATCGTCCCCCTGAGTCGGGGGTCGAGTGCGTCGCGCAGTCCGTCGCCTATCATATTGAAGGCAAAGACGACAAGACCGATAGCCATTCCTGGAGCTATGGACAGCACCGGACGCATTACAAGATACTTATAGCCATCATAAACCATAGAGCCCCATGCGGCACTTGGGGGTTTTATCCCAAATCCGAGAAAGCTGAGCATCGCTTCGATGAGTATGGCGAGACCCATCATCATGGTCATCTGTACGATCAAAGGAGAGAAGCAATTAGGCAGGATATGCCGGAACATGATGGCCGGCTTACTCACCCCCACCGAACGCGCCGCCAGAACATACTCATTTTCCTTGACTGAAAGTACCTGCCCGCAAATCAGCCTGATGTATCCGGGCAACAAGGCGAAAGACATGGCGATCATGACACCTCTGACACCCGTGCCCAGGAGAGCGGACCCGACCATAGCCACCAAAAGGGGGGGTATCGCCATAATGCCGTCCGTGATACGCATGATGACAGTGAATACCCATCCCCCGAAGAATCCCGCGATTAATCCGATCACGGTGCCGAGGGAAGCCGCGATTAACACGGTCCCCACACCAACAATCAGGGAAATTCGGGCACCGTATATAATGCGGCTTAAGGTATCCCTTCCTAAGGAATCGCTACCTAATAGGTGTACTTTGCCCGGTTGTTGTAACACCCGGTCAAGGTCCTGTTCATAAGGATCAAAGGGCGCTATGACGGGTGCGAAAATGGCAGCCAGAATAGCGATAATGATTACCGCGACACCGAAAACAACGACTCCACGGCTGAGCATCACACGAACAAAACGCCGAAATTCGTTGACGCGCGGCAAGGTCTCTTCCTGCATGAATCGTTTCTCCTTATTCATACTGTATCCTTGGATCAAGCCAGCCGTAAAGAATATCTACAATTAGGTTTATTATCACCACGGTTAAGGCGACCACCATCACAACCCCCTGGACGATCGGGTAATCCTGTGACAGCATTCCGTCCACGACCAGTTTGCCCATTCCCGGAATCACGAAAACGGTTTCAATGATGACCGATCCGCCGATAATGGTACGGAGCAGCATACCCTGCAGGGTAACCACCGGCATGAGGGCATTTTTCAACACATGCCGGATTATAATTATCCTCTCGCTTAAACCCTTTGCCCAGGCGGTTCGAACATAGTCCTGCCTTAAAACCTCGATGACGCTCGATCGGGTCTGGCGCGCTGCCGATGCTATGGGAAAGGTGGCCAGGACGAGCACCGGCATGATGCTCTGCTGCAGATTCCTCCCGAGGTCCTCCAGGGGTGATGTATAGCCGTAGACGGGCAGCCATCCGAGGTAGAGGGCGAACACATAAATCAATATTATACCGATCCAGAAGGATGGAGCGGAGATCCCTATATTCGCCACGACAGTTACCAGCGTATCTATCCATTTTCCGCGACGCACCGCGCTTAATACCCCCAACAGAGGACCAATGACGCAGCCGATTGCAAAAGCCCATAAACCTATAAAGAGGGTGATGGGCAGTCGGTTGAGTATCTCCTCTAACACATCGTATTGGTTTAAAATCGACTGACCAAAATCGCCCTGGACAGCATTCCTGAGCCAGTCAAAATACTGGACAATCAAGGGCTTATCCATCCCAAACTTATGCCTGATATGATCGATCTCCTCTTGCGTAATGTCCTGCAGATCACCCGAAGTAACATACATGAGAATCGGATCCCCCGGGAGAAGGCGCATCAAAAAAAACACAAGCGCACTCACGACCAGGATAACGATCATGGCATGAAACAGCCGCCGGATAATATATGTGGTCATAAAAAGACTCCCTCTCCAAAGGGACAGCCATACCAATTCGACCGAAAGCCGATTATAAACCTTCTATCGAAAATCATGATGGATGAAAACCGGACCCTGTACGTATTTACCCCCATACTGAAAAGACAAAAAAACTTTACGGCATGG
The DNA here is from genome assembly GCA_964441135.1 of uncultured Desulfobacteraceae bacterium. Lineage (GTDB taxonomy): Bacteria > Desulfobacterota > DSM-4660 > Desulfatiglandales > HGW-15 > CAYTUL01. Next base: position 7,046 of record CAYTUL010000176.1, read on the forward strand.
GGGTAATCGTAGGTCAAGTAATCATTGCTGATTCATATCCGTTTATTTCGCTAACCAGGTCGTTTCCGGTGTGTTGACGGTCGAAGCCGACCATTCCGTATATCCCGTATCGCGAACCTCCGGCTGCATGACATAAATCTCGTAGACATAGTAGATGGGAATGAACATAGCATCCTCGGCCATCATCCGGGTCAGTTCCTGTCCTCTGGCATCCTCGGACGTGAGGGTATGGAGAGATTCATCAATCTTCTCCACAAGGCCCGGTGTTCTCTCAAGGCTCGGCCATTGACCCATAGTCAGCGTCCAATAGAACCAATAGGTGATGTTGAACGTGGCAAGCATCCGGGTATGCTGGGCCATAAGGGCGTTGTTCCATCCGTCTTTCCACCGTTTAGCCGTGTACGCGCCGCCGTCTGGAAATGTCAGTTCCGCCTGGATCCCCACTTTCGACAAGAATTGCTGAACCGCGACCATGGCATCCCTGTCAACCATGGCCGGCATGACGTGAATCTGTATTTTGAATCCGTTGGGATAACCGGCCTCTGCCAGGAGTTTCTTGGCCTTCTCCGGATCATACTGGCCGAAATCCAGATCCTTGACATAGCCCAGGTTGCCGGGACTGGGAATCTGATTCGCCGGCGACCAGAAGCCGAACCCCCTCGCCTTACAGATGGCCTCCCGGTCTATGGCATAGGATATGGCCTGGCGTACCTTCCTTTTGGAAAAGGGTGAGCCGGAATTTTTGCTGTCCGGGATAAACGACACGGGCCCGACAGGCATGGCGATCACATTCAATCCCTGGGCC
>CAYTUL010000177.1:0-7828 GCA_964441135.1 uncultured Desulfobacteraceae bacterium
CTATGGAACCGCTGTGGCCCTCTTTTGGGATCTCTGTGTAGCTCCGGGTGACTGGGATCTGCAGGACCCCTTTGATCCGAGAAATATCGTCTGCCTTATGACTGGTCCCCTGGCAGGAACCGGCGTTCCCTTTGCGGCAAGGACAAGTGTGTCAGGCCTGTCTCCCCAGTCATGGCCCGTCTGCTGGTTTTCCAGGAGTAATTTCGGCGGAAATTTTGCTTCCATGCTCAAATTCGCCGGCTGGGACGGTGTCGTGGTTCAAGGCAGGTCGGAATCACCCGTTTATATCAACATTATTGATGACAAGGTGACGATTGAGGACGCAAAATCCTTGTGGGGACTGGATACATGGGCAACGGAGCAGGAGATATTCAGGCTTCAGAACGTAAACACATCTTCCATGAAAGATCCCGAGTGGCGGAAACTGGGTCAACATTATACCATTCAAAGGCCCTCCATAGTAGCTATCGGTCCTGCCGGCGAAAATATGTGCCGCATCGGATCCCTCGTGCACGGCGGGGGGTCCAGCGCCGGACAGGGTGGATTTGGGGGCGTGTTCGGATCAAAGAAACTAAAAGCAATGGCCGTCATCGGCACGGGCAGTATCCCGGTCGCGGATCCCAAAGGGTTGAGGGAGAAGAGAAAGTGGTTTGAGAAGGCCAACCCCGTTCCTCCCGCATTTGGACCTCCCAAGCCGAAGGCCTCCTGCATGGGTTGCACCAGGGGGTGTCGAACAAGGGTCGGGCCCTATGGCAATGATTCGGACGTATGCATGGAAACGGTATGGTATAATCTCCCCATCCCCGGGCCGCCCTGGACTCGTACGAGCCAAAATGACCAGTACAAGGCCGCGGATATTGCCCAGAAGTTAGGCATCAATGCCTTTGATATCTGCTTTGGAGGGGCCATGGCATTTCGGTATCCGGGACACCCCATTCAGCCTGCTGTGCCCGCTTCCACGGGATCCGGATGGTATATTAAGTACCTATATGACAAGGGTATCATTGGTCCGGGAAAGGAGGTGGATACCCATCCCCTCCAGATGGATAAGTACGACAGGGTGGAATTTGCCGAGGCCTATGCAACGGCGATTTCCAATCGTGTGGGTATCGGCGACCTCCTCGCGGAGGGTATCTGCCGCTTTGCCGAGAAAATCGGCAGATTGGACGACCTGAACGATATTTTGCGCTGTCCCGTATGGGGTTTCGTGGATCATTGGACCCTGCCCGGTGTGGAATGGGCCTATGGCAATCTTATGGATTCACGGGATATTAATAACCACGACATGCAGATGAGGCCTTCAAGGTTTATGTCATGCGATGACTACGTAAAAATCATGGCGGAAAAGACCCCGCCCTATAATGACCCCTTTATGTTTGATTACAGTTGGCAGGATGAACAGGCTTATAAGACCGGAATCTATTCGGAACACAAGGCGAAGTTGGTCGCGTGGCATCAGCACTATCAGACATTCTACAAGGAATCCGTCCTTTTCTGTGACTTTGCCTTCGGGAGTTACATCAATTTTATGACCCGGGACAAACGAGGGACCACACCCGAGGCTGAACCCGCTCTCTACAATGCGGTTACGGGTAAAAACATCACCTTTGTCGATGGTATGGAGATCGGTCGGAAGGTCTGGAACCTGAAAAGGGCAATCGTGATCATGCAGGGCCGGCACAGGGATATGGAAAAATTCGCGGGGTTTATGTACAGAACGGGCGCCGCGGCTGCGGATTTCGGCGGTGATCTGCCCCTATATGACGGAAAAGAATGGAGATGGGCACCCTGTAACAACATGGTTCTCGATGAAAAGGGGGTCGAGAAATGGAAGACAGCCTATTATCATACGGAAGGCTGGGATACGGGCACGGGATATCCCAAACGCTGCACCCTTGAACAACTGGATATGAAACATGTCGCAGATGTCCTTCAGGCGAATAACAGACTCGGATCGGCTTAGGGTAAAACAAGCCGCGGCCATGAAAGATCTCCCTCTCGTGTAAGGACGTGGTCTTGGATTAATCATTCCCGAAGGAGGTCTTTTCAAGGAAACATCACATAAAAATTAATGAGGTATATGTTATAAGGTATAAGGGAAAATGCATATAAACCCTGAGCCGTGAACCTTGAACCCTGAACTCTGAACCTTTAAGTAGACTTATAAACGACTAACCATGACGTCCGCAATGCCGTATCTTCGACAGACCGAAATAACCGAGGTTACACATTGAATAAAACCACTCTGCTACTTTCTCTATTTCTATGGAATACGCTTATTCTTTTTGTACCGATTATGCCCGTGCACTCCGCCATGGTAAAGGGCGGATTCAAAGTCACTATCGCTTACAGCAATAATGTTGAAGGAAACATAGAGCCCTGTGCCTGAATAGAAACCGGAAAACGGCTCGGGGGGTTGTACAAAAAATCGACTGTGCTTGACCAATACCGGAAAAAGCAGGGACCCGTGATCATAGTGGATTCCGGTGATTTGCTGAATGGATATGGAATAATCAATGAATACATTCAATCCCGTGCCAAGCGTAAAGGGGATTTGATCGCACGGATATATCAATACATGGGTATTGATGCGATAAATGTAGGGGAACTGGACCTGGCCTTGGGCCCGGCTTATCTAAAGGCCCTGGAAAAGAGGTATGATCTCCCTTTGGTCTCCGCCAACCTGGTGGATGACACAAATTCCCCTGTTTTCAAACCTTATATTATCCGGAAAATCAACGGCAGACGGATCGGTATTTTTGGCCTGATGGGAGACACCGCCGATATGGTCGTTAAGGTGAAGGAAATTACCGCCGGGCAGATATCCGTTCTGGATCTCGTTCAGTCAGCGAAATGCCTTGTCCGAGAGCTCAGTGGCAAAGTGGACTTTATCATCGCCATGACTCATCAGCATATGGGACGGAACTGGGTCCTGGCGCGGAAAGTGAATGGGATCGATCTGATCGTTGGCGGGCATCATACCCAGAGAATCAATGAACCTTATCTGGCGAATAGGACCTATATTGTCCAGTCCGGTGAAAAAGGTCAGTATCAGGGCATACTCGAAATGACACTCCATTCGGACGGAACCCGGACGACGAAAAACAGGCTGATTCCCCTTGGACACGACGTTTCCGATGATCTCCGGGTAAAGGCCATAATTGACCTATATAATGAAAAGGCCCTCACACAGAAACAGCAGAAAATCAGCCATTGACCCCATCATCACCATAATAATCCACGACCCGCACTTAGCGCCAAGCGTCGATCCGGACGCTTCGCAGGTAGCGCAGACCTCCAATGCTGTAATAATTGTTGTTCGATCCTCCGGTGACAAGAATGTTGTAGGAATCGGCATTAAACCAGAAGGGTTTTTGCTCTGGGGATGAATCGATAAGCCATCTGGTGAACGCGTCGACCGTATCAAATCCAGCGTCTTTGACAAAATCAGCAACCGGGGGACTGAGGACCGCGCAGGCGCCGAAAAGCCAGTCCTGCTCATCGAATATCTTTCTTATGGTCTCGGGGTAATTCATCTCTTTTCCCCAGACATTATGTTTCCAGTTTTTGGAGGAAAGGACGCCCCAGCCTTCAAACAGGCTTACGACACTTTCGTTTGGTTTAAACCCTTTTCTGACGGAGAAGGGTTTCCATGGTGATGCCTCTTCGTTCTCGGCAATGACGATATTGATCAAATTCATGGGATTTCCTACGGTGCCCATGTATGTGGTTCCCACCTTTCCACAGTTACCGCCATTGATGGATAACAAATTCCAGGCCCTGCCGATGGTTATGTTGGCATGGGCGAAGGGTCCCATCGCACCGATTCCATAGTTCAGCCCGATTTCGTCCCGGATGGGTCCATTTATTACCAGGGCTTCCACAAAGCTGTTGTCGGAAACAGAAATGCCTTCCTTCCCTGTAGACGCCACCGCCAGGATCACAGGCAGATATTCGGGTCTTGCGCCGGCCATTACGGCGTTCACAGCGACATCCCTCACCGTATAGGACCAGGATTCAAACACATTAAAAGTCGGTGCCATCCTGCCCACGATCTCGTCAGGATCCCTGCTGGTTCCCTTTAACATCTCCTTGACCCTTTCTTCCGTAGGCAGAACCACGGGCAGAAAATCCGTCCATCTGTTTTTAAGAAACATCTTCTGAAGATTATCAGGCGTACCCGTAAAACGATCAGGACCCCTATCCCTCTTTATTTCCCCGGTTTTCTTTTCTTCATCCGTAAGGGGCTTCGTTAGTTTCTCAATGATTTCCTGCATCACCGGCCTTCCACTTATCGGATTGTTCCCCTCAACAATCCCTTCCCGCAACTGTTTCCGCGTCTTACCCCATACAGGCCCGCGGACATACTGAACCCGGAGATGGGGCATTCCCTTGGTTTTAGCATTCTCTTTTACCTGTCTATCGAATGATGAAAGAACAACAGGAATGGCAGGCTTGTTGTATTTAACTTCAAAGTCTATCGAAAGGCCGACGACCGCCGGCGTGCAGAGACTTCAATGCCCGATTCCTATGATCATCGCATCCGCTTTTTTCTCCATTTCCGCCCAAAGGAATGGATCTTCTGTGTCAAACCCCATTCCGCCTTTCTTCCTGAACAGGACATTCGTCTTAGGCATCTCTTTCTTAAACCAGTTGACCATTTCAAGGAGAAGGTTGTCACCGCCAAGGTAACCATCATCAACGATATATATGGTTTTTCCTTCCAGCGTATTAAGCCGGGGGGCCATGGGGTGCAGGATAATGGACGGCGGTGTGCCCAAGGGATTCAGCACGGTGATCATTCGTTCACCCCCGGTTTCCTGGGCATTGGCCTGTTGATCAAGCTTCAGATATCCCTTATGCGGCAGGAAGCATAATATCGCGATGAAAACCGCGGATAATTTTAACTTCATGCTCTCACCCCCTTTCTCTGGGTTCATACCTTTTTCCATATTACAGCCGGGCTAAAAAATCAATTCGCCTCGTTAGGGCTCAAGGAAGGGGGATTGGTTGGTGGAAATGGCACGAGTCATATTGTCTTGACACTAAAGGATTATCTTCCTATGCTCCCTTCCTGAAAAAGCAAGTTTTCATCACCTATATGTGGACAACTGGCCAACGTCATTATTTATATATAAAGCGGGAAATCAATGAAAAGAAAATTTCCTAATCTATTCAGCCTGTTAAAAGTGGGCAATGTTACTTTAAAGAACCGTATCATATCCGCACCCATGACCTTCCCCATACTGACCGCAGATGGCTGCTTGACTCCTGAGGCGACCGCGTTTTACGAACTGCGCGCAAAGGGTGGGGCGGCGGTCGTGACAGTAAGCGAGCTAATCGTTCACAGCGCAACAGGTAAGTACTATCCTGTACAGGTACTCATGGATGCACCCAATGCAAAAGACAGCCTTGCATCCGCGGCCCGGGCTGTTAAGCGCCACGGCGCCATACCCAGTATGGAACTGTCTCACGGCGGGAAATATTCCCTGACAAACACGGACAATCCTGTCCCTTACGGCCCGAGCGATGAGTTCTCAGACGGGATTCAGGTTGCCCGTGAAATACCCCGGGAAATCATAGACGAGATCATTGAAGCCTATGGAAAAGCCGCGTCCTTGTGCAAAGCAGCCGGTTTCGAAATGCTGCTCATACACGGCGGTCATGGATGGCTTCTTCAGCAGTTTCTTTCTCCTTCTACGAATAAGAGAAAGGATGTATACGGCGGAAGTCTTGAAAATCGGGCCCGACTGGCTCTTGAGGTAATCGACAAGGTGCGATCCGTTGTCGGACCGGGCTTTCCCATTGAACTGAGAATGAGCGCGGAAGAGTATCTGGATGACGGCTATTCCTTTGATGAAGCCATTCAATTCGCGAAGCTGGTTGAAGGTCATATAGACCTTCTTCAGGTCTCTACGGGTGCTCACAAGGGAAGCTTTGATAAGACACATCCTTCAGCATTTATGGAACGCGGCGTAAATGTGCATTATGCTGAAGAAATAAAAAAGAATGTGGCTATCCCGGTATCCACGATCGGGGCGTTGAATGAACCGGATATGATGGAAGATATCATTACTACAGGCAAAGCGGATGCGGTTGTGATGGCAAGGGCGCTATTAGCTGACCCCTTTCTGCCGAAAAAGGCATTCCTGGGTAAGGATGAAGAGATCGTGCGCTGTTACAGATGCTTTGTCTGCATGGGTGAACGTATGACCACGGGTTTGCGCATTTGCGCATTGAATCCTGTAATCGGCAGTGAATATGATACCAAATTTATTCATTCTACGGTCAAACCAAAGCATGTTCTCATAGCAGGTGGGGGTCCCGGAGGGATGCAGGCGGCAATAACAGCCGCCGAACGCGGACATCATGTAATACTCTGCGAGAAAACAGGTGAACTCGGAGGCGCACTGAAAGCAGTGAAAGGAATCTCGTTTAAAAAGGATTTATTTAAATTCATTGCCACAAAAACCCTTCTGATGAAAAAAGCAGGAGTCGGAGTGCGATTGAATACGGAGGTCACGCCTGATCTTATAGAAAGCATGAAGCCCGATGTTCTCATTATTGCTGTCGGGGCGGAACCGATCATCCCATCCATGCCGGGTATTGACGGTGCCAATGTAATTATAGCGAATGACCTTCCCGATCAATATGACAAGATTGGTCATAAGGTCGTTGTACTTGGTGGCGGACTCGTCGGATGTGAGACGGCCGTACACATGGCACAGGAAGGCAAAGATGTCACGGTTATTGAGATGCTGCACGAACTCTGCCCGGACGCCAATCCGCGTTACAGGCCTTTGCTTCTTGATCGGCTTGAGAAACTGGTTACCTGCAGGACGGATACGCGCGGCGTTCGCATTACCGAAGAAGGGCTTGTATGTACGGACAAAGATGGCAATGAAATTCTTCTTGATGCGGATACGATCCTATGCGCTGTGGGGCAGAAACCGCTTCGCGGCGTTGTGGATAAACTTCGCGACTGCGAGCCTGAAGTCATTGAGATCGGCGATTGTGTAAAGCCCGGTAAGGTAACCGAGGCGGTTTTCCGAGGCTACTGGGCAGGGATTGATATCGATTGAGATGGAGCTTTCAGCGGTCAGCGATCAGCCGTCAGCCAATCAAGCAAATGCCAGCTCCATCAATTTTGACGGCCTCGCAAAAAGTCATAAAAATCGTCACTCCCGCGGAGGCGGGAGTCCAGAAATGGTTGAAATAACTGGATTCCCGCCTCCACGGGAATGACAGAAAAAGGACCCACATGGCTTTTTACGAGTGTACCAGTTTTGGCAGATTAAAATTTGTACTATTAACTGATCCTATATCTGATTCCCGATTCTCCAGCCTGCGGCAGTTGCTTCAGGAATGATTGCAGGATCATCGCAGTCACCGGCTGAATAGAGTTCCGGGACCTTTCCCTTAAGTTCTTCATATATGTCGAGATTTGTTGTAAATCCAATAGGTATAACGTGATCAGCTACTAACGTCTTTTCCTCACCTTTTTTTGTGATTATTTTTAATCCTTTCTTATTGATCTCTACAAGTTTAACTCCTGAATATAATTCAACTCCCTTTTTCTTGAACCATAAGAACATACGGTTTTTATATTCAGGGGCAAGCAGGTCTCCCAACTCCTCACTGGTGTCAACTATGGTTACTTTTCGCCCCCTTTTGGCCAGGAATTCTCCTAACTCGCATCCCTGAATGGCGCCACCAATGATAACAACCCTCTTCCCAATAGCCTTAAAGGGGTTCCATCCACTGGGAGTCCGTATTTTCGTAAACCAATTGGAAAAACTTGGACTAAAGAATCTGAGAACAAATTTTA
>CAYTUL010000178.1:0-5182 GCA_964441135.1 uncultured Desulfobacteraceae bacterium
TCAGCGTCACCGACCGCGGCGGCCGCCAGGTGTACACCAGCCCGACCGTCCAGTTTCATGTTCGGCAGAAGCCGGTGCTTCAGGCCGGACGGGTGCTCCCGGTGGCCGCGGCAATCCCCCTGTTGCTCATCGGCCTGATGGTCTTCAATAAGACCAGACAGAGTCATAGAAATAAGCAAATAGAAAGGGCTTGAGATGTTTCACCAGTTTGTAGCCTGGCTGGCCGGTACAGTCGGCCAGTGGGGATATCCGGGGATCGTGATGCTCATGGCCCTTGAGTCCTCTTTCTTTCCATTTCCCAGCGAGGTGGTGATCCCGCCTGCCGCCTACCTTGCGGCCACCGGGAAAATGAATATCGGTATGGTCCTTCTCTGCGGTACCCTGGGAAGCCTCCTGGGGGCTGTTTTTAACTATTGGCTGGCCATGAAATTTGGAAGACCGTTTTTTGAAAAACATGGGCGCTATCTTCTGGTCAGCCCCAGGTCCCTGGAAAAGGCCGACCGTTTTTTCGAACGTCACGGCCATATCAGCACCTTTGTCGGCCGGCTGCTGCCGGGTATCCGTCAATATATATCGCTTCCCGCGGGCCTGGCCCGCATGAATATCTTCGCCTTTTGCGCGGCCACGGTTCTGGGTGCGGGGATATGGGTGCTGGTTCTGGCGGGCATGGGTTACGGATTCGGACGCAACGAGCAACTGGTTTTGCAGAATCTACGATGGGTTTCTCTCGCCCTGATGCTCGGTTGCGTTATCCTTGTATTCTTTTACCTGCTTATATGGAAGAACCGTTTACACAAGAAATGACAATCAATCTGAAATACTCATCTCTTCATCCTTCCTTCATTTTGGTTAATTATACTTCTACACGCGATAAGGAAACGGAGTTTTTCTTTTATATTCATTTTAGTTTTAATGAACAATAATTGTTTTAAGATTGCAAAAGGAGGTTATTATGTTCACAAAAAAATTTTTAGCTTTTTTTATCATGATTATGCTTATTTTTGCCGGGACGATTACATATGCTCATGGAAAAAATAAGGACGCAGCCGCTTTCTTTTTTCTGAAAAAAGCGGCCATTAATCTTCCGCAGGTAATTGAAGGTATCGAAAAAGGAGAAAATGGTCGAGTAATCTCCTTCAAAATCGAGCAAAAAGAGGATTATCCAATTCAATATGAAATGAAAATATTAAAGGATACAAAGGTCTTTGAAGTTATGGTGGATCCAGAATCCGGAAAAGTCATAAAAACCGAATCACAAGGGCTTTTTTCTCATTTTTCCGATGATAGGGAAAAAATCCCTTCAACAGCTAAATTATCTTTAAAAGACGCGATCTCAATCGTTGAAGGCCATTATGGGGGGGAGGCGCTTAGGGGTAATTTTCAGGAAAATACCGGTACGAAAATGTACCGTATAAGGATGGCAAATAATGAAGGGGTCTTCACGATTATGGTTGACGCAGACACCGGAGAGTTGTTCCGTTTATCGAGCAATGGAAGAAACCATCACGATGAAGAGGATGACGAATAGAGCTTTTCATTTTAATTGAAAAAATATCCCTCCCGGCCGTCTTCATTATTTCTTCATCTTGACCTGCTACATTCCGAGTGAAATTAGGCCGGAAAAACTTCACCGTCTTTTTTGTAACCAACGGTGAAATATTTTTATCAACGGTTCAGGCCCGGGAAGACAACTTCTTATCAACCGGGAAAGAATGACGGCAGAAATACGAAATCATGGAGGCGGGACGATGGACACATGGGAGGATGAGAGCTTACCGATTTTCCGCGGAGTGAAGCGTTCAAATCTGACGGTTCTTCTGGCAGTGGCATTTACCCTTATTGCCATGACCGGCTGCGGAACCCTGCAAAACGGCCGGGGGTGGGGCCAGGATGCCATCCATCCGGTGGACCAGCAAAGGATTTCCCATGCAGCCTATCATGCTTTCTTCGATTTGCAGACCCTGCTTCCGGCAGCAGGAGCCTTGGTCTTTACCCTGGATCACTATGATCACAGAGTTTCTACATGGGCCACGACTCACCATCCAGTCTTCGGGTCCGGCGATAGCGCGAGGCAGGCATGTGACTATCTCTCTTTCGGGCTCGGAGCAGAGACTTTACTAACCGCCTTGGTAACTCCGAGCGGTAAAGACCCAAAGGATTGGGCTTTTAACAAGACCAAAGGGGTGGGGGTTGAATTAGGGGCAGAATTGGCAACTGCAGGAGCAACAGGTCTGCTTAAAAAGACAATAAGCCGGTCCCGGCCAAACGGGGGCGGCAAGAGCTTCCCTTCAGGCCATTCTTCAAATGCCTTTTCGAGCGCCACCCTTGCCAACCGGAATCTGGACTCCATTCAAATGCCGGAAAAATTTCGATTGCCGCTGCAATTATCGAATATTGCTCTTGCGACGGGTGTTTCCTGGGCACGAATGGAGCAAGGTGCACATTATCCATCCGATGTTCTTGCCGGGGCGGCCCTTGGACATTTTCTCAGTGCTTTTATATATGATGCCTTCATAGGGATTCCAGAGCATAAAAGTTGGGGATTATATGTCTCCCCTGTAAAAGGAGGAGCGATGATCGGAGTTTCCTTTGGCTTCTGATGGCTACTGATTGCTTGACTTGGGTCCTGGAAGTAATTTAAATCCTGATTGATAAAGGAAGTCTTTTTCTAAAAAATAACGCTCACTGGAATCTTTTAGGAGTCCTTTTCATCTACCTTTCCTTTTATTTTTTCACACTCATGAAGGCCGGCGCTCAATAAATGCGAAACTCTATATTATATGTTATATGTTATTCCAATAAGCATTTGAAAAGGGCACGAGAACAATCTTGGGAGGTGTGGGATCATGAGAATTTTGATCGTCGATGATGATTACCCCCTGCTGGAACAATTACAGAAAATATTGGAAAATCAGCGTTATATCGTGGAGACGGCGATGGACGGCGAAAAGGCGTTGGATAAATTGTTCGAAACTCCTTTCGATGCGATCATTCTCGACATCATGATGCCTAAAATTGACGGCTTAACTGTCTTGGAACAGGCGCGAAAGGTGGGAATCAATACCCCTGTACTCATGCTTACCGCAAAGGGTGATATAAAAGATAAGGTTAGGGGGCTTGATCTTGGAGCGGATGACTACCTGGCCAAACCGTTTTCCTTAGACGAGTTATTAGCCCGCGTGCGTGCTTTGCTAAGACGATCCGGAAGTCAGTCTGAACCCACGTTGCAGTTTCAGGACCTGCAGCTTGACACTGTAAGCCGCGAGGTAACCAAAGGGGGAAAACCAATCGAATTGACTCCCAGAGAATTTTCCATTCTTGAGTTTCTCCTTTACAATAAGAACAGAGCCGTGTCACGCTTTAGCCTGGCCGAACACGTGTGGGGAGATGATTTCGACCCTTTCAGCATGTCTAACTTCATGGATGTCCATATCAAAAACCTGCGGCATAAAATCGGGGATTCCGGCCATGGCAAGATTATCCGGACCATCCGCGGGGTGGGATATATCATCAAAGATTCAAAATAATGACCGTCAAGACCAGAATCACTCTTTTAATCGCCGGGGCTGGCTTTATTGCCAGCCTACTGCTTTCCGTTATTGTGTTTTTTGAATTGATAGAACAACCCTTCGAACTACTGGATACCGTGCTGAAAGAGGAAGCCTACAGAACAATTAGAATGGTCGTAAACAAACAAAAAGAATCGGAATCAGCGTCTTTCGATTCCGCTGCTCTTGCAATGGATACTACTTGGATAGAGATTTACGAGCAAGGTAACGACAGGATACTTTACCGGTCCGGTCTGGCAAAATCCGTAAAGCTTTCTCCGGTAAATCCAGGCGCCAGTGCCAATGTTCGTGTCATGATTCCCTCCGGCCAAATCGACCTTAAACAGGGTAACAGCGGGGAAGTAACCTTTCGGGTCAGGACCTTCTCGCTTATGCTGAACGGGAGTACCTATATTGTGCAGATCGCACGACCCATTGAAAAATTGGAAGAAGAGATATGGGAACTGGTTTTAGGGATTCTCTCCGGACTTATTTTCTCGACCCTGGCTCTGTTCGCCATCAGCCGTTACATAGCCGGCAAGATCTTACAGCCGATTGGTGCAATGAAAGATTTAGCTCAAGATATCAGTGAAAAGAAACTTGACAAGAGGATACCGGCTGGGGAAGGACGGGATGAATTCAGTGAACTTGCGAGGACCATAAACCGAATGCTGGACCGGCTGCAATATTCTTTTGCGAAGCAGAGAGATTTTCTGTTCGATACCTCTCATGAATTAAAAACGCCCCTGACCACCATGCGGTTAGCTATCGACGAAATTTGTACCTATGACGGGGAAAATTTGCAGTCCTTTGCAAAGGAAAACCTTCCGCGTTTAAATAATCAGGTATTACGTATGGAACGATTGGTTAAAGATTTGTTAAATCTTTCATCTCTGGAAACGTTAACCAGCATCGATCCGAAACCGGTTCCTATAACCGAGCTATTGTCATCTTTGGCGGCCGAATATAGATTTTTAGCTGATGCTCACAACATCGAAATCGACACCCGCCTTCCCAACCGGCTCATTATTCAAGGAGATGCGGAAAAGCTGACCCGCGCGTTTTCAAATATTTTGGACAATGCCCTCAAGTATAATGTGGATGGTGGACAGATTAAAGTGGCGGCAGGCCGATCCGGCGCCGATCTGACAATAACCATAACCAATACGGGTCCGGGCGTTGCCGAAGCTGAAATTCCCAGGGTGTTCGAACAGTTCTACCGAGTCGAAAAATCGAGATCCCTTCAACATGGCGGCTCCGGCCTGGGACTGGCTATCGTGAAAAAAATCATTGAACTTCATGGCGGGAGAGTAGAATTTGAGAGCCAACAAGGGGGCTGGAGCCGAGTAACGGTCTATCTGCCCTGGAATCGGGAACATGATGAAAAAGTGTCACGTGATTGACCAAAATCCACCATCAAACTCAATAACCTCCCCTCTTACAGGCCATAGACCGTGGATTTGAAATTCGTCTTCTGTGAAGGCTGTTTTTCCTCACGCGGCATATAAATACAAATTAATGGCTAAATAAGGCATTGACTGTATTTACGTTTTATCTACCTGCCTTGTATTATTATGTTTTCCTAAAATGCAGGACATTTTCGAAGCCGAACGGTTCCGCTTGGTAAAAATAAT
>CAYTUL010000178.1:5282-7797 GCA_964441135.1 uncultured Desulfobacteraceae bacterium
TTCCTAAAATGCAGGACATTTTCGAAGCCGAACGGTTCCGCTTGGTAAAAATAATCCGCATAGGGTGAAGATTATGGCTCCGACCAGCATAAGGGCGAAGCTCTCATTTCTTTTGATTTGCCTCTCTATGGTTGTAACAACCTGTACCCCGTATCACGAAAAGCCGCTGACCCGCGAGACAGTTGCCAGCAGTCTTTCCGTGCCGAATATGGCTGTTCTGAGGATTGAAGCCAAGGCCGTCAAGCATCCTATTTTGAGACCGGTAGAGATAGACGAAAAGAAGGGGCTTTCCCCCGAAGAAGCCGCCATATTGGCTGTACTCATCAATCCCGGTCTCAGGGCGGCAAGGGATAGAAAGGGGGTTTCGGCGGCACAGCTATTTCAGGCGGGGATCCTGCCGAATCCCCAATTCTCAGGTAACCTGGACTTCCCCGTTGCGGGGACGACGGAGGGAACGGTGACTGCTTACGGGCTAAGCCTTGATTACGATATCTATTCCCTGGTTACAAGGGGGGCAGGTATAAATGCCGCCCGGTTGCAAGGATCTTCGGTCGCCCTTGATGTGGCATGGCAGGAATGGCAGGTGGCCGAGGCAGCAAAACTCCATACGTACCGGTTGTACCTGCTTGAAAAGCAGTTAGGCGTTGCCAAAGACGAAGAAAAGGGTCTGCAGGAGAATCGGGATGCGATAAAAAAGGCAGTCGATCTTGGCGAAATGACTGTTATCGATCTGTCCGCTGCCCAGGCCTCCCTCGAGAGGGTTCACCTATTCGTACTCGCTATCGAACAAAACCTGGAGCAGGAACGCTTTGCACTCCTCAACGCAATTGGGTTTGAGCCGGATCGGCTTATCCGACTGAGGCAAAAAATTGAGCTGCCACAGGTTTCGAAGATTCCACCCCTTGAAAATCTCTTAGGGAGGATACCAGACCGGCGCCTCGACCTTGTGGCTCTCAAGATCGGTTACAAGAGTCAGGAGGAGCGCGTGCGGGCGGCGGTTCTCGGGCAGTTTCCGAGAATCACTCTGGGATTATCCCGGGCCGGGGATACCGGAAACGTGGTAACCGGGGGCTTTTCTATTACCATCGGTCTGCCGTTCTTTGACCGTAACCAGGGGCAAATCGCCATTGAACGTGCCACCAGGGAGCAGCTATTTGATGAGTATGTCGCCCGGCTGTTCGAAGCCCAGTCCAACATCGCAAAGCTAAGGGCCGATATCGAATCCATCTCTCGGCAAGTCAAGGCGACCGAGGCCTATCTTCCAACTCAAACGAAACTGGTCGCCACGTACCATGACGCCTTGCTGCAGGGAAACGCAGATGTCCTGATCTATCACAATGCGCGCGATGAGCTCATCGCCACCCATATTTCCCTTATAAATCTGCAGCTTCAATTGATCGATCGGTTCATGGCCCTCGAGATAGCATCCGGTGTATACCTGTGGCAGGCACAAAGCGGGGAGGCGCCCAAATGAAGCGGTGGTGGAGCCTTTTACATTATAATTATTATAGCTTTCTCGTGGCGGTATCCATTCTTTTAACAACTTTGATTGCAACCCCAGCAGAGCCAAAAGAAGACAGAGCCACATGAAGATCAAGTACTGTATTGTCTTAATTCTGACTGTTTCAATCGCCGTCATGGCACTTACCTACGTGTATATGAAAAGCCGAAGCTCTTCCGGGGGAAATCTTGCAACTTTAGAGACTCCACCGGTCGCCCCCACGCTGATTACCACCGCCCTACCGGTCCGGCGTACCTTCACACTACGAGTCCCCTGGATCGGAACGGCAGAAACGCAGGCTTCAGTTGAGTTGATTGCTCTCGTGGACGGGCGTGTAGAGGTCGTCGACGCCGGGGATCAACGTCACATCGAAAAAGGCCAGCGTATAATGCGGCTGGGAGGACCACGGATTGAAGATGCACGCGCCAGGCTTGTGGCCGAGATTGAATCTCTGGGGACACAATTTGATCTTGCCCATCGAACGGTTGAACGGCTCAAGGAGAGTCTAAAGACACGGTTGGCGAGTAAAGATCAGGTAGCCGCGGCGCAAGAAGCGAAGGTCAGGCTTGAGACGCAATTGCGCGAGGCGCGGCTAAGTCTGAAGACCTTGGAGAATCAGATCAATATAACCGCGCCTATGAATGGAATTTTCACAAACCGGCGGGTCAGCGTGGGACAGGATGTCAATGCCGGGCAGGTCGTCGGCGAAATCATTGACACGGATCGGATGAGAGTCGCGGCCTCGCTCTTTCCCCCGCGGGGCATTGAGCTTCAAGGCAAGGAGGCGATCATTCGCTTGAGCGAAAACCAAACACTGCCAGGTATTGTCCGGCATGTTCTGCCACGGGCTTTGAGCACAGGTGCGGTGACGGTATGGATTGAAAGCCCCCAAGTTGACGCGTATCTGCGTCCTGGTCAGATGGTCGGGGGGGATATTGTGCTTAAAGCCAGATCCGATACCCTGGCGGTACCGGAATCGGCAATCGTTTATGACTCACAGGAACATCCTTATTT